>JBFGZI010000213.1:0-4366 GCA_041586855.1 Oceanisphaera sp.
AGCTCTTCATCAGATTGGCCATGGCCGCATTGCGAAAACGGTGCTCGTACTCGGAGTTGGCCACCCGATGATCGATGCGGATAGTCGGATTACCCGCCCGCAGCCGCATGGCCTCGAGAAAGGCGTGTACCGGCGCCGACAGACGTGAACTGAGTGCATCCACCACCACCAGAGCCCCCGCATTGATAAAGGGGTTACGCGGCATGCCTCGTTCAAACTCCAGCTGTACCAGCGAGTTGAAGGCATGACCCGAAGGCTCCTTGCCCACCCGTTGCCAGAGTTCGTCACCGTAACGCTGCTGGGCCATGGCCAAGGCAAATGCCTTGGAAATACTCTGGATAGAAAAAGACTCGGCGGCATCGCCGCTGCAATACAGCTCGCCGTCCAGGGTACAGATGGCCATGCCGAAGCGGTCGGCAGGCACCCGCGCCAGCGCCGGAATATAATCGGCTACCGCGCCCTGGCCAAAACGAGCTCGGGCTTCCAGGTTAATTCGGTCTAGTAGGGGCTGAAGTGTCACAGAATACATCTAACCTGCTGAAAAAAATGATCTTAACCCAAGAGGTCCGGATTAATCGAGTGCCGTTTGCCAGTCAAATTCATCCACCAGCCGCTGCCAGTGTGCATCCAGCCCGGCCTTCAGCACCAGGGGCACACCGCTGACCGGATGGGTCAGCGTCAGTCGGTTGGCATGCAGCATCATGCGCTCGCAACCGTATTGCTGGCGAAAAAAGCGATTGTGGCGGCCATCACCGTGACTGGTATCACCGACGATGGGATGAAACAGGTGTGCCATGTGCCGCCGCAGCTGATGCTTGCGCCCGGTTTCCGGGACCAGCCGCACCAGGCTGTAGCGGCTGGTATCGTGTTTCTTCGACACCGCAAAAGGCAGCTCAATCTGCGCCAGCGCCTGCCAGTGCGTTACCGCCGGCTGCGGGGGCTTGTCGGTATCGGCAAACTTGTCGGCGATATCGTCCAGCTGGTGGCTCAGGGCATAATCGAGTGTGCCCTGCTCCGGCATATAGCCGCGCACCACCGCCAGATATTGCTTGTCGACCCGGCGTTCACCGAAGGTCTCGGTCAGGGTGCGGGCCACCTCGGCACTCTTGGCGAACAGCAAGACGCCCGAGGTGGGTCGGTCGAGCCGGTGCACCGGAAACACATGGCACCCCACGGCGTCCCGGGTCAGCTGCATGGCAAAGCGGGTTTCGCCCTTGTCCAGCCAGCTGCGGTGCACCAGCAAACCGGCATCCTTGTTGATGGCAACCAGCGACTCGTCTTCATGGATGATGTCGACACTCATGCTTCGCGCCGCACCGGCTGGCCGGACAGGGCTTCATCCAGCCGGGCGATGGCCTCCTCCAGCGCGCCCGTGTCTTCTGGCAGCGACTTGAAGGTTTCGGTCGCCATCGGATAGAGGGATATCCGGCTCGGCAGCGGCGCGCCGGCATCGATCATCGCCTGCATCCGCGGCAGCAACACAAATTGCAGCCACTGGGCAAAACTCAGGGTATCCAGACAAAATGGCTCGGTACTGGCCAGCGCCCGGGCAGACGGCGGCGCGCTTTCCCACCAGGACAAGGCTTTCAGTTCCCGTTCAATGGCATACAACAACGTTTGGGGTTCGGCAGGCATGGGTAACATCCTCTTAAACAGCGCGCTACTATACCATCTTGGTCTGCGACTCCCTATAATTCGCCCCGGTTCGACAGGAGAAGCCGATGCAAATAGATACCTTGAGTGAATTTTTAACCCAGGCAGGCACCGAGTTTCGCCTTTACGATCTGGGCCGCCGCCTGCAGTCCCTGAGCCGGGACGACTTTGCCGCCATCGAAGCGGGCCAGCGCCCCTATCCCTGGCCGTTACAGCGCCATGCCTGGTTGGCAGTCTGCTACTGGCAGCGCCACGACCAGCCGCAACCCTACGTCTGGTTCCTCAAGCTGCCGCTGGACGAGCGTGGCCTGTTCAACAATGCCGCGGTCAAACACTTTCTCGCCGCCCTGGTCGAGCAGCTGGGTCAGGATCCGAGTGCGCCGCTCAGTGATGAGCAACAAGAGCGGCTGGCCCAGACGCCCTTTACCTTTCAGCCCGCTCAGGACAAGCTGGCCGCCTTTCATGCCCGGTTACGCCTGGAGCTGGGGCTGCCGCCTTCCGCCTTTTATCAGGGGATGCTCGACTACCTGGCCTCGCCCGAGCGACACGACTGGCAGCAACTTGGCCTGCAGGGCCTGGCCGATCTGGCCGCGCGGCTGCATCAGGACACCCCGTTAAGCCAGCAACTGGCATCCCGGCTGTTCAGCCTGCCGCAACCGGTACAACTGGCGCTGCTGAACCAGTGTGAGCATCATCCCCTGCCCGCCCCCCTGACCGAACACCTGCTGGACGGCATCAGCACCGAGCTGGAACACCAGACGCCGGATCAGGAGCGGATCGCCCTGCTGCTGCGAGCCACCGCCGGTTGCCCGCCGTTTGCCGCGCGCCACCAGAAAATTGCCACCCTGCTCACCCTGACGCCGAGCCAACCGCTGATGCTGAGCCTGGCGGCAAGGCTGTGGCAGGAGCTGACCGACGAAACCCTGCTGCTGAGCTATCTGGAACAGCTGGCCGAACACCACGGCGAACTGTTCAACGGCCTCTTTGCCGAGCTGGTCTCGATCCCGGCCTTGCGCCCGCTGATCCTGACCAACCTGCATAATCCGGCGCTGTCAGTGCCGCTGAAAAACGCCATCGGCACCCTGTTTTCAGCTTCACCATCGTCCAGTTCACCACCGGCGAGCGATAATGACTGAACTGCTGGGACTGCTGGCCATCTGCCTGTTCGGGGCCGGATACTGGCATGTTCGCCGTCAGAGCGAGTTCGCCCGCCACTGGCTGGAGCGCTACTGTCGACGGCAGCAGTTTCAGCTGCTGAGCGTCTATCGCTACCGCTATGTCTGGAAAAAAGGCCGACTGCTGGCACGGTTTCGGTTCGAGTTCAGCCACGATGGTCTGCAGCACAACGAAGGTGATCTCTGGCTGCATGGCCTGAAGGTGCTGGATGTGTCGGTACCTGTGTTGCGCGAGCCCCCGTCACCTATGCTGTAATGCATGGATGGCCCTAATTGGTCGCACACTATTTTGACGGTAACAAGGAGACGGTAATGGAACACATCACTCACCCTTTCAGTGAACTGTTCGAGCAACTGGGACTGGACGCCAGCCATGAGGGCATAGAACATTTTCTCTCTACTCATCGTTTGCCGCCCAATGTAGAGCTGGTCGAAGCCCCCTTCTGGAGCAAATCCCAGGCCGGCTTTTTGAAAGAAGGGCTGCAAGACGACTCGGACTGGGCCGAAATCATCGATCAACTGAACCTCAGCCTGAGATAACACAACCGGAGCCATCATGCCCCAACAGGATATTATCAACGCCATTCACAGCCTGGTGCAGGAGGGCAAGGCCATCACCACCGCCGCCGTCAAGGCCCGGGTCAGCGGCTCGGTCAACATGGCCCAGCTGCTGCAACTGGTCAGCCGCTACAAATCCTCGCCCGGGCAATTGCCCGCGGCGACGGTAACGGCCGCCGCAACCGAACAGAGCGCGGCACCGGATTACGTGCAGCGCATCACCGAATTAGAGGCCCGTGTCGCCCGGCTGGAACAACTCCTGGCGCAGTCACCTGCCCAACAAGCGGAGCAACAGGGCTGATGTGGGTTTGTGAGCTGAACTTCGATTGTTATCAGGACATAGAGCTGGCGGACGCCGAGCCGGCCATTCGCCAGTTTATCGATGCCCTGCGCTATAACGGCCAGATCCTGGGTCGGGAGTTTCCTACCTCAATGCATCAGGGCTGGCTAAGCGCCCGGGTGGTCTGTCCCGAAAAAGACAGCCTGCACCCGCGCTATCACAGCCGTCAGGTGACGCTTGCCATAGAGCAGTTGCATCGAGTAGGCCTGACCAGCCCCAAGGTGCAGCTCAGGGGGCAGGATCTCAACTCGGATACCACGGATCATTGCGACCAGCGCCGCTGGCAGCTGCTGTATACCACCTATCTGCATAGCTGCTCGCCGCTACGCTGTGGCGACCATTTCACCCCGGTGCCGCTGTACCGGATACCGCCGGTGGCCAATGGCGACAGCAAGCAGATACTCAAGTGGCAGGAAGACTGGGAGGCCTGTGATCAGCTGCAGATGAACGGCTCCATTCTGGAGCACGGTGCCGTGACCGAACTGAGCGAACCCGACAGCCGCCTGAGTCGTCGCGGTCGGGATCTGGCCAAACGTATCGAATATCTGACCGAGGTGCCGACCTTCTACTACCTGTATCGGGTGGGTGGCGACAGCCTGGAAGCAGAGCTGAATCGGCCCTGCCCTGCCTGTGGGGAAGA
>JBFGZI010000214.1:0-4362 GCA_041586855.1 Oceanisphaera sp.
CAAACAGTTCATCATGGACAACCACGTCGTGGTGGGGGTGGGTAATATCTACGCCAACGAATCCTTGTTTACTGCCGGACTTCATCCCCGGCGGGCCGCCGGCGAGATTGACCGAGAGCGTTACCTGCTGCTGGCGGCGGAAATCAAGAGCGTGCTGGCCCGGGCCATCGGTCAGGGCGGCACCACCCTCAAGGACTTTACCGGCAGCGACGGCAAGCCCGGTTACTTCGTGCAGGAACTGCAGGTATATGGCAAGGCCGGCCAGCCTTGTACGAGTTGTGGCGCCGAACTCAGAGAAATACGGATGGGCGGCCGCAGCACCGTGTTCTGCCCCCTATGTCAGCCTGAAGCCATGTGAGGAGTGAATCGTAAGGAGTGAGGAGAAAATGCCCTCACCCCTCACCCCTCACGCTCTTCAATCACCCCAGCTTTTGGGCAATGGCCTCGGCCACGGCGGCTGGCACAAACTGGCTGATATCGCCGCCGTGAATGGCCACCTCCTTCACCAGGGTGGAGGAGATAAAGGAATTCTCTTCCGCCGGGGTGAGGAAGACGCTCTCCAGCTCTGGCATCAGGCGCCGGTTCATGTTGGCGAGCTGAAATTCATACTCGAAGTCGGATACCGCCCGCAGGCCCCGGATCAGCACGTTGGCCTGGTGGGCCTTGGCAAAATCCACCAGCAGGCCGGAAAAACCGACCACCTTCACGTTGCCCAGGGGGCGCGTCACCTCCTGTACCAGTGCCACCCGTTCATCGAGTTCAAACATGGGTTTCTTGCTCGGGCTGAAGGCGACCCCGACGATCACTTCGTTAAACAGCTGGGAGGCGCGCTCGATTAAATCCAGATGGCCATTGGTGACGGGATCGAAGGTACCGGGATAAATGACCCTGATGCTCATGTGAGTTCCTTATTAACAAAACGAAAGTCGCAAGGTTTAGGGTAGAATACCGCAGCATAGCGGAGAGCGGGAGAGAGAGATGAAACGGGTATTGGTGGTTCGTAACGACAAGATTGGCGACTTCATGCTGGCCTGGCCGGCGCTGGCCCTGCTCAAGGCGTCTTCCGGTTGTGAAATTACCGCCCTGGTGCCGGGTTATACTCGTCAGCTGGCCGAACTGTGTCCCTCTATCGACCGGGTGATCGAAGACCCGGGCAAGGATGCCACACCGGCCGACCAGGGTAACCTGCTGCAACAGCTTAAAGCCGGTCATTTCGACGCCGTTATCTGCCTGTTCTCCAATTTTCGCAACGCCAAATTGATGTGGCAGGCGGGCATTCGGCAGCGTTGGGCGCCGGCCACCAAGTTGGCGCAGCTGCTGTATAACCACAGGATCACCCAGCGCCGCTCCCAGTCTGCCAAGCCGGAATACGAATACAATCTGGATCTGGTACGGGCCTTTCTGGATTACAACGGTATGACCACCATGGAGCCCACCCCGCCCTATCTGCGTTTCGAGGGGGCCGAGCTGGCGACCTTCCGGTTGCAGCAGGCACAACGGCTGGGCATCGACGCCGCCCGGCCCTGGCTGCTGGTGCATGCCGGCAGTGGTGGCTCGGCCACTAATCTTTCTGCCGGCCAGTATGCAGATCTGATCCGTCGATTAGAGCAGTCGTTTCCCGAAGCTCTGCCGGTGCTGACCGCCGGGCCCGGCGAGCAGGCGCTGGCCCGGCAGGTGGCAGACCAGATAGGTGAAGGTGCCGTGGTGGCTCAGGATTTGCCGTTGCCGGACTTTTGCCGGCTGCTGGCCTGCGGCCAGTTGTTCGTGGCCGGTAGCACGGGGCCCTTGCATATCGCCGGTGCCCTGGACGTACCGACGGTGGGCTTCTTTCCGCTGCGCCGTTCGGCCACCCCGCTGCGCTGGCGTCCGCTCAACAGTGACGGACGCCACCTGGCCTTTCATCCCCCCGCCGACGCGCAGCGGGAAGACATGAGCCAGGTCGATGTGGCCGAGGCGGCCGCCGCCGTTACGTTCTGGGCCCGCGAGTATCTGTCCTGATCCACAGATCGGCATATTTGACGAAGGTAGAGTGAGCAGAGAGCAGGCTGAGCAGCAGGCCCTGCTTGCCATCGAGAAAGCCAGCCTTGAGCAGATACATCTTCATGAAGCAGCCTACTCCGTGCAGCAGGCCCTGACCGAGTGAGCCCCGCTTGCCCCGTTGTTGCCGCTGCTGCGCCCAGGCGGCGGCATAACCGGCCGACTTCACCAGATAGTGCTCCAGATCCCGATAGGTGTAGTGCAGCAAGTCTCCCTTCAGCTTCGCCGTTTTGATGCCAGGGCCCAGCTCGACCTTCTCGTGCACCAGGGCGTCGTTATAACCGGTGAGCGCCCTGGGATAGAGTCGCAGCACCCGATCCGGATACCAGCCGCAGTGGCGGATAAAGCGACCGAACACCCAGGACAATCGCGGAATCGAATAGACGGTATTGGTGGCGGGGGTGGCCAGTACCGCTTCTATGCTGGATCTGAGCTCGGGCGTGACCCGTTCGTCGGCATCAACCCACAGTACCCAGTCGGACTGCACATGGCTCTGAGCCAGCTGGCGCTGACGACCAAAGCCGGGCCAGTCGGCGTTGACGAAGAAGCGAGCCCCGGCGGCTTCTGCCACCTCGCGGCTGGTATCGGTACTCCCCGAGTCCAGCACGACGATTTCGTCTACCCAGTCCAGGGTGGCCAGGCAGTCGGCCAGGTTCTCCGCTTCATTTTTGACGATCAGCACGGCGGCCAGGGTGGGACGAGAACTCATGAGGGTTCCTGCAACAGGTTAAAATCGTGGATGATGCGGTCGAATTGGGTCTCGACCATAGCCGTGCTGATCCGCTGCATGGCGGTGGGATCCTTGACCCGAGTACGCCAGGATACTTGTTCGGCGGTTTTTCCGGTTTCGGCCAGCAGGGCCTCGTCATAGACGCTGACCACATAGTCGCGGCAGCGATAGGGACCGGTACGTTGGGGATTATGATGGGCATAAAGGCCCAGCACCGGGGTATTGACCAGAGTGGCCATGTGGGTCGGGCCCGTATCCGGCGCCGCCACCAGGCGGGCCCTCTTGATCAGCGCCAGCAGTTGCGGCAGGCTGGTCTGCCCGACCAGGTTTTCGGCGATGTTATCCGTTAATTTACAGATACTAGCCGCCAGATCGCGCTCCTGTTGCGCCGGGCTACCGATCAGCATCACCTGCATGCCCTTGTCGTGAGCATGGTCGGCCAGGGCGGCATAGCCTTCGACGGTCCAGTTTTTATAGACCTTGCTGGAGGCGGGACAGATCAGCAACAGCGGCTGTCGTTCGGCATAGGGTGCCGCCCACAGTTCCGCCTCGGCGGGAATCGGCAGGTCCCAGCCTGGTGTGAGGTCGGACAGCCCCAGCGCCTGACCAAAGCCCATGAAGCCTTCCACCACATGCTCGCCGGTGGCCACCACCTTGTGATTGGTGAACAGCCACTGGCCGTCCTTGGCTCGTTCCCGTTCGAAGCCCAGCCGGTGTGTGGCACGAACCCCTAAGCTGGCGAGGCTGGCGCGCAGGGCGGCCTGCATATGCAGCAGCACATCAAACCTGCGACCGCGCAGCTGTTGCCAGAGTGCAGCATAGCCACGCCAACCGGCGCCTTTGTCGAACACGATAACCTCGACATCGGGCAGTAGTTGCAGCAAGTTGGCCTCTACTTTACCGGTGATCCAGGTAATGCGGGTCTGGGGCCATTGGCGTTGTATGGCCTGTACCAGAGCGATGGCATGACAGCAGTCGCCGATGGCGGATAAACGTAACAGGCAGATGCTCTGGGGAGCGTGGGAAAATAGCGCCATGTGTTAGATCTCTTAATACTGAGTCCGGCATTATGCAAAGGCTGGCGGGCCATGTAAAATCTGTGTTTTCGTTGGGGGGACGGTAATGGAACGGATAGAGCACGGCTCGGAGATTATCTGGTATGACCCTGAGTGTTTCGGTGCATTTCAGCGGGACTTTTTTGAAATTGATTACTGGCGTGAACAGAACGCCATTCGCGGCAAGGCGGTGGGGCGTAACATCACCTGGTTTGTGGAAGACGAGGTGTGTCACAAGGTGCTGCGCCATTACTATCGGGGCGGCATGATAGGCCGGGTGATGGAAGACACCTTCCTGCACGTGGCCGAGTCCAAAAGTCGGGCCATGGCCGAGTTTACCGTGCTAACCAAGCTTTATCGCCGTGGTTTGCCGGTTCCTCGGCCCTGTGCCGCCCGCATGGTGCGATCCAATCTGGTGTATCGTGCCGATATTATTCTTAGCCGTATCGAAAACGCCCCGGATCTGGTCGCCATCCTGCAGGAAAGGGCGCTGGACAAGGCGGAATGGCAGAGCATTGGCAAGACTATTCGGCAGTTTCA
>JBFGZI010000215.1:0-4361 GCA_041586855.1 Oceanisphaera sp.
AACCCGCAGGGCAGCGCTTGTGGGGTCTTGCTACTGCGTTATCGCTTATTTATGTAGAGTGACTACATGGCATAAGCGCTGCCTTGTATCAAGGCCCCACAAACTGCTGCAAAAATCATCGCGAAAGGTCAACAGACCCTAATGCTCTAATGTGATGCCGGCCTGCTCGCCATAGGCCTTTATCTCCCGCGTCAGCACCGCCTTTTCTTCCG
Organism: Oceanisphaera sp.; assembly: GCA_041586855.1. Taxonomy (GTDB): domain Bacteria; phylum Pseudomonadota; class Gammaproteobacteria; order Enterobacterales; family Aeromonadaceae; genus Oceanimonas. The sequence goes on from JBFGZI010000215.1 coordinate 213, forward strand.
GCGACAACCAGCAGGCTTCCACGCCGTTCAGCGCCAGCTGCAGCAAATCCTCGTTGCTGGCTCCCAGCCCCTGCTGCAATGCCTCGTAGTTGGCATTCATGTAACCGCCGAAGTAGGCCGGATCATCGGAGTTGACCGTCACACACAGGCCCGCATGCAGCAGCTGGAGCATGGGGTGCTCCGCCATGGTGTCTATGACCTTGAGCCTGAGGTTGGACAGCGGACACACGGTAAGGGGAATCCGCTCCCGGGCCAGCCGGGCCATCAGGGGAGTATCGGTAATGGCCGCCACCCCGTGGTCGATACGCTCCACCTTGAGAATATCCAGCGCATCGCGAATATAGCTGGCCGGCCCTTCTTCTCCGGCATGGGCCACCAGCCGATAACCCTGCTCCCGGGCAGCCGCATAAACCTGGGTGAATTTGGTGGGCGGATTGCCTTTTTCTGCCGAGTCGAGGCCGATACCCGACAGTTGCTGGCGGAAGGGTTCGGCATGATGCAGGGTCTCGAAGGCCGACTCCTGAGACAGATGACGCAAAAACGACAGGATCAGACGGCTGGTCAGCCCCCACTGCTGACGGGCCTGCTCCAGCGCCCGCTCTATGCCGGCCATCACCACCGCCAGGGGCACGCCCCGCTCGGTATGGGCCTGGGGGTCGAAGAAAATCTCTACATGACGCACCCGCTCGGCATGAACCCGACGCAGATAGGCCCAGGTCAGATCGAAAAAATCCTGCTCGGTGAGCAATACCTGCATGCCCTGGTAGTAGACATCGAGAAACGATTGCAGATCTTCAAACTGATAGGCCGCCCTGAGCGCACTTTCATCCTGGTAATCGAGGGTGATACCATTGCGCCTGGCCAGAGCAAACACCATTTCAGGCTCCAGGGTTCCCTCTATATGCAGATGCAGTTCCACCTTGGGTAATTCACTGATAAACGTGGACATGGCGTTTCTCCCTTGTGTGCGACACGCTGACCGTTCAAACAGATTCACAAGATACGATGATCAGACCGTGGGTGAATAAGGTTAAAGATAACAAATATTCCGCCACCACCGCCGCTTATCAATGACCCGGGGCGGCCTCATCAGCCAATTCGGGTCACGGCTGCTACAGGGAGCTTTTTGTCGATGATCTCTTTCTTGAAACGCTGTGTAGTCTGGCTGCTGGGCCTGTTGATCCTGGGGCCGCTGCTGCTGACCCTGCTGTATCGCTACGTGCCGGTGCCGGTAACGCCGCTGATGGTGATCCGCCTGTTTGAAGGCGAATCCCTGTCAAAGGACTGGCAGCCTTCATCCCGACTTTCCCACCATCTGAAGAGGGCGGTCATCGCGGCCGAAGACAACAAGTTCTGCCGCCACCGGGGCTTTGACTGGGACGCCTTCAATGATGTATTCAACGAGTTTCAGGACGAAGGCCGGCTGCGTGGCGGCAGCACCATTACCATGCAAACCGCCAAAAATCTCTATCTGTGGCCGGGTCGCAGCATTACCCGCAAGGGACTGGAGGCCATTTATACCCCCATGCTGGAGCTGATATTGCCGAAAGACCGTATCATGACCCTGTATCTGAACATCGCCGAGTTTGGCCCCGGCATCTACGGCGCCGAAGCGGCGGCCCGGGCCTATTTCAATACCTCTGCCGCCGGGCTCAGCCGCCATCAGGCCGCCTTGCTGGCGGCGGTGCTGCCCAATCCCCGGCAGTACAACGCCGGGCGACCATCGGCCTACGTGCAGCGACGGGCCACCACCATTGGCTATCGCATCAATCAGTTAGGTCCCCTGCTCGGCTGCGTAGAAAAGTAATAAAACGATGACGATGGTCATCAATTTGTCATAAGCTGCGATGACAGTAGGAATAAAGCCGGAGCTTGCTCTGGCCAACTAGACACGGACCTACTAGAAAAGGGCCTACTCGATACAGGCCTCAAGGAGAGCACGAGTGCATAAGAAAAATCTGATTTGTGATATCGACGGCGTCATACTGCATAACAACGACTTGATCCCCGGCGCCGACGCCTTTGTACGCCGGGTGCTGGAACAGAACTTCAACCTGCTGTTTCTCACCAATTATCCGGCCCAGACCCCCAAGGATCTGCAAAACCGTTTTTATTCCGCCGGCATCGAAGTACCGGAAAGCAGTTTCTATACCTCGGCCATGGCCACCGCCGACTTTCTGAAACGCCAGTGCGGTGAAAAAGCCTATGTCATCGGTGAAGAGGCGCTGATCCACGAATTGTACAAGGCCGGCTTTACCATTACCGACATAGACCCGGACTTTGTGGTGGTGGGCGAAACACGCAACTACAACTGGAGCATGATCCAGATGGCGGCCCGTTTCGTGGCCGACGGCGCCAGCTTTATCGCCACCAACCCGGATACTCACGGCCCCAACATGCACCCGGCCTGTGGCGCCCTTTGTGCCCCCATAGAACGCATGACCGGCAAGAAACCGTTTTACGTCGGCAAGCCCAGCGCCTGGATAGTGCGGGCCGCGCTCAATCACATGGACGCCCACTCCGAAAACACCCTGATTGTGGGTGATAACCTGAAAACGGACATACTGGCGGGTTTTCAGGCCGGGCTCGAAACCGTACTGGTGCTGACCGGCGTCAGTCAGGTCGCGGACATTGACAAGATGCCATTCCGTCCGCAGCATGTTTATTCTTCCGTCGCCGATATCGACCTGTTCTGACTCAGTAATAATAAGAAGCACTAATGGACCCGATTTTTATCGCTATTGCCTTTGGCTGCGGCCTGGCCGTTTATCTGATTAACCTGCCCCCTCTGATTGGCTTTCTGGCGGCGGGCTTCGTGCTCAACGCCATTGGCTATGAAAGCAACGCCACCCTCGACACCCTCGCCAACCTGGGGGTGACCCTGCTGCTGTTCAGCATAGGGCTCAAGCTGGACATCAAAACCCTGCTCAAGAAAGAAGTCTGGGGCACGGCCACCGGTCATATTGTTTTTTCGACCCTGCTGTTTACCGGGGTGCTGCTGGCGGTAAAAACCATCGGCTTCAGCCTGGCGCTGGAACTGGAATGGCGTCAGGCCATGCTGATGGGCTTTGCGCTCAGCTTTTCCAGCACCGTCTTTGCGGTCAAGGTGCTGGAAGAGCGCAGTGACATGAACACCTTTTATGGTCGCATCGCCATCGGCGTGCTGGTCATGCAGGACCTGTTCGCGGTGGCGTTTTTAACCATCTCCAGCGGCAAGGTGCCCAGCCCCTGGGCGCTGGGCCTGCTGGTGCTGCTGCCACTGTTGCGGCCGCTGTTTTTCAAGGTGCTGGAGCGAAGCGGTCACGGCGAGCTGCAAACCCTGTTCGCGGTGTTTCTGGCGTTGGTGGTGGGCGTGGGTGGCTTCGAGCTGGTCGGGCTCAAGGGCGATTTGGGGGCACTGATCATCGGCATGATGCTGGCCTCCCATTACAGTGCTTCTTCGCTGGCCAAGTCCCTGTTCAACATGAAAGAGCTGTTTCTAGTGGCGTTTTTCCTGAGCATAGGCCTGAACGGCATGCCAACCATGGACGCCCTGTGGATTTCGGCCATACTGCTGCTGGTGCTGCCGCTGAAGAGCCTGATCTATTACCTGATGTACAACCGTTACGACCTGCGCATTCGTACCTCGCTGCTGGCCACCTTCAGCCTGAGCAACTATTCCGAGTTCGGCCTTATCGTGGCCGCACTGGCGGCCAAGCAGGGGCTGCTCAGCAACGACTGGGCGATTGTCGCCTCCATCGCGCTGGCGGTGTCCTTCATGATCTCGGCGCCATTGAACGCCGAAAATGAAAACATCTATCGCCGGCTGATGAACCGCTTCCAGCCCAAAGAGTCATCGCATTTGCACCCGGACGACATGCCCATTCAGCTGGGCGACGCCAGGGTCCTGATTATCGGCATGGGCCGCATCGGCCAGGGAGCCTACATGGAGCTGGAACAACGCTATCCGGGCCAGTTACTGGGTATCGACAGCGACAAGAAAAAAATCAGTCTGTTGCAGGAACTGCACATCAATGCCCTGGAAGGCGATGCGTCCGACTCGGATTTCTGGGACAAGACCAACATCGGCGATCAGCTGGAATACATCTTCCTGGCCATGCCCAATCATGCGGGTAACCTCTACGCCCTGGAGCAGATCCGTCACAACCA
>JBFGZI010000216.1:0-4355 GCA_041586855.1 Oceanisphaera sp.
GACCGAACATCCAGTGAATGTTCGCAGTAGGCTGCAATTGTGAGTGTCATTTACTAGTGGCGTGTCGAGGGAGGCGGCTGTGTTGCCTCTGGTCTGGGGCCTCAATATGATCAAATCATTACTGGGATTGGTATTAGGGGGCGTTCCTCACCCCTTACCCCTTATCCCTTACCCATCACCCGCCTTTAAGGCTTCACATCTCTGTCTATCGGCTGCTGCAGGGAGATCAGGGTTTCGGTGGACTGAATTTCGTCGATGGGTTGCAGCCGGTGGACCAGCACCTGTTGCAGTTCGTCGATGGAACGGGTCATCACCTTGATAAAAATGTTGTAGTGGCCCGTGGTGTAGTAGGCCTCGACCACTTCTTCCAGCTGTTCCAGCTTGGCCAGTGCCTGGGGATAGTCCCGGGCGCTTTTCAGTATGATGCCGATAAAACAACAGACGTCGTAACCCAGCTTCTTGGGATTCACTTGCACCCTGGTGCCTTCGATGATGCCCGCCTGTTTCATCTTTTCTACCCGCACATGAATGGTGCCGGGGCTGACCGAGAAACGTTTGGCCAGTTCCGCATAGGGCACACGGGCATTTTCCATCAATGCCATCAGAATGGATTTGTCCAGATTGTCGATTCGATAATGAAGGTCGCTTTTTTCCATTGTATTTTGAGTATCCTGCAAAAATAAGGCGGTATTTTAATGAATTTAAATTAAGTATCGAGTTTTTGCCATTTAATGTTGAATTTGAGGTGATATTACCTGAGTATTCATCAAAACCAATCAGCAACCTCAGGTGAATGAGATGAAGCAATCCTATATTGAACGCCAACGCCAGATCCGTTTTGTGAAGGAGTATTTCTCCGGTCAACTGGCGCAGCAACTCAATCTGCTGGAAGTGCAGGCTCCCATTCTCAGCCGCCTGGGTGACGGTATGCAAGACAACCTGTCCGGTTCCGAAAAAGCGGTACAGGTGAAGGTCAAGGCCATTCCCGCCGCCTCCTTCGAAGTGGTGCACTCCCTGGCCAAATGGAAGCGTCACACCCTGGGTCGGTTCGGCTTCGAACCGGGTGAAGGTATCTACACTCACATGAAGGCGCTGCGTCCGGACGAAGACCGCCTGAGCCCCATCCACTCCGTCTATGTGGATCAGTGGGACTGGGAGCAGGTGATGTCGGCACAGGATCGGGATGCAGACTTCCTGGTCGGCACCGTTAACCGTATCTATGGCGCCATCAAGCGCACCGAGCAGGCCGCCGCCGCCGAATTCGGCCTGACGCCCTTCCTGCCCGAGCAAATTCAGATTCTGCATGCGGAAGAACTGCTAACTCGTTATCCGGATCTGGACGCCAAAGGTCGCGAGCGTGCCATCGCCAAAGAACTGGGCGCCGTGTTCCTGGTTGGCATCGGCTGTCAGCTCAGCCACGGCGACATTCACGATGTGCGTGCACCGGACTATGACGACTGGTCCAGCGCAGGCAAAGACGGCCTGGCCGGTCTGAACGGCGACATTCTGGTGTGGAACCCGGTACTGGAAGACGCCTTCGAGATTTCCTCCATGGGTATCCGGGTCGACCAGGAAGCGCTGCGCCGCCAGCTGGTGCTGACCGGTCACGAAGACAGAGCCGGTCAGGAATGGCACCAGGCCCTGCTGGCCGGCGAATTTCCCCAGACCATAGGTGGCGGCATCGGTCAATCTCGCCTCGCCATGCTGCTGCTGCAACTGTCGCATATCGGCCAGGTTCAGTGCGGCGTCTGGCCGGCCGAACTGCATGAATCGATCGACGCCCTGCTGTAAGCGGCGGCGCCGAGATGTAAAAACGGGAACCCCAGGGTTCCCGTTTTGCATTCCGGATCCGGTTGTCAGTAATTGGTGGAGCAGCTCTGCAACTGCTTGTTGAGAAACTGCATGACCTGGTGCCGGGTGACGATACCGATGACCTTGGTATTTTCGACTACCGGGTAGAGCTTGGGCTTGGCGCCACCCATGAGACGCGCCAGCTCGAAGACGTCGTCACCTGGCGTGACTGTCAGCGGATCTCTGCGCATCAGATCATTGACCGTGACCCTGCTGTCACAGTGGTAGCTGGCATTGATCAACTTGGGAATACAGTCCTGCTCGGAAAGAAAGCCGATAATATGCCGCTGTGCATCCACCACCGGCAAGCCGCTCAGGCCGGACTCCAACAGCCTGTCCAACGCCTCGGTGATGGACATTTCGGCTCTCAGCATCGGCAGGCTGTGCCGCATTATTTCACTTACTGTTGCCATCGCCATTCTCCTTTTATTACTCATAAGCTGAGTGTGGCATCGTTACGCCAGGTAAGCCAATAGGTACAGACTGAACCATTGATAGTCAGGAGCCACCGTTGCGGGATCGGTGGCCGTTTTTGTTTCTGTAGTCTGCGTTTACGGGCATTTTTGTTATTCTGCGTTGCCGATAATTGAGTGAGTGTATGGATAATGTCTAACGCGGTCAGGGGATTTACCCCCCGCTCTTTGCTGCGACTGGTGTTGATCGCCTTTACCCTGGTGTTGCTGCCGCTGATCCTGCTGGTCATCCAGAATGGCCGCAGCCTGGACAGGGTCAACCTGCTGGCGCAGGACGGGATTGAAAGCGCTGTCATCGATACCCGGCGTGCCTCGGATATGAATGATCTGGCGCTGGAAATGGAGCGTGCCATCCGTCGCTATGCGGTATTGGGCAATCCGGAATTACGCCACTCCTATCTGCGGTTGCTGGAACGCTATCGGCTGGAGCTGGACCAGCTGCTGCTGGGTATCGACGGTGGCGACCTGGGTGCCTCCTTGCAACATCAGCTGGTGTATCTGGTGGATCTGGCCCAGGCCAGTGGTGAGCAGATTCGCGAGCGGGTGGAGATGTTCAACGCCTTCAACAGTGCCACCCTGGCGCTGGATAAGCTGACCCGGGCGCAGATTGACGGGCGCATTCGGCAGGTGCGGGAACATGTCATTCAGGTGCGGCAGCAACTCTGGATGCTGAGTGCGGCCCTGGGGGGCGCCAGCCTGTTACTGGTGCTGCTGTTTACCTACCTCATCATTCGTCCGGTGCGACAGCTGGAGCGACGCATTCTTAGCCTGGGCGCCGGGATCGAGCCGGAAGAAAAACCGATACGGGGGCCGGCGGAGCTGGTGGCACTGGGCGACAAGCTGCAGTGGCTGCATCAGCGGTTACGAGAGCTGGAAGCGCAGAAGCTGCAGTTTTTGCGTCACCTCTCCCATGAGCTGAAAACGCCGCTGGCGAGCCTTAGAGAGGGAGCCGATCTGTTGCTGGAGCAGGTGACGGGCCCGCTGACCGGCGAGCAGGAAGAAATCTGCGAGCTGCTGGTGCATAACAGCTTTCGTCTGCAGGGTCTGATCGAGCAGCTGCTCGATTACAACCGTATTCAGCAGGTGCAGGTCTATCAGGAGCCGGTGATGGTGTTACCCTTGCTGAAACAAAGCCTGGAAGCCCATCGGCTGACCATCGAAAACAAGAGACTAGAGGTCAGTCTGGCGCTGGATGATGAGTGCCCGCTGGCAGATGGGCATCGATTGAAGCTTGTGTTGGATAATCTGATCTCCAATGCGGTCAATTACGCCGATGTAGGTGGCGAGCTGCGGGTGGAAGCCCGGCTCGAGCCGGAAGTTTATGTGCTGACGGTGGCCAACACCGGCCAGCCAATACCGGAACGGGACCGAGAACGCATTTTCGAACCCTTCGTGCAGGGCAGCCAGGTGCGCAAGGGGGTTCTTAAAGGCTCTGGTATCGGGCTGAGCATAGCCCGGGAGGCCGCCGTCAGCATGGGCGGGCGCCTGATATTGAATACCACTATGGCAGATACCACTGGGGCAGATACCACCAGGGCAGAGCTGGTTTGCTTTGAACTGAGCCTGCCCAGAAACAAAGAACAAGGAACAAGAGATGACTAGAATCTGGTGTTGCGGTGTGCTGGCCTTGTTGTTGTCCGGCTGTTCATTGCCTTTTGCGCTGCCTTATCAGCAGCAATCCGAACCCACCTGGAGTCCGGCCTCCGACAGCCAGGAGCTGAATGACTGGTTGCAGCTGTCGGCCGAGATGATGCGTAGCAGCGAGGTCGAGCGCCAGCAACGGTTGCAGCAATTGCAGAAAACGCCCGTTGGCAAGGAGCTGAAACTGGCGTTATGGCTCAGCCACCCCAGGGCCAGTATCAGCCAGCGGCAGCAGGCCCAGCAGTTGTTTAAACAACATTTGCCGGTGGTGAATACCCGGGTACAGCAATTTTTTGGAGCCTATCAGAGCTATAATCAGGAGCTGCTGACCCTTAACCGGCAACTGGCGGATCGTCAGCAGCAGGTCGACAGCCTGACCCGCAAACTGAA
>JBFGZI010000217.1:0-4342 GCA_041586855.1 Oceanisphaera sp.
AAGGGGTTGGGAAAAATTCATGTTCAGCATCGGTTCATGTCCCGACAGACGAGGGTAGGCTCATCCTCGCCTGCCCTCGCGTTTGGGTCAAGCAGGAAACGGCGTGGGTGTGAGGTGTGAGGTGTGAGGTGTGAGGTGTGACCTGACGTTCGTCAGGATGACAGCTTATGTCTGGCTTGGTGCTTATCTTTTCACTCCTCACCCCTCACTCTTCACTCCTCACACTTCATTACAGATATACCGATACCCTTCCCCCTCGGGCACGAAGGTCAGCCGGTGGCTGATGCAGCTTGGTGCATCCTGCTGATGGTGCGACACAAACAGCAGCTGGGTGCTGCCTTCGGCTACCAGCAGATCAATCCAGCGTTTGACCCAATGCCGGTTGAAGCTGTCCAGCCCCTGTAGCGGCTCGTCCAGGATCAGAATGGGCGGATGCTTGACCATGGCGCGGGCAATCAGCAGCAGCCGTTGCTGACCGTAAGACAGATGGCGGAAAGGCTCGTTGGCCAGCCGCTGCATGCCGAGCAGGCTCAGCCATTGATCGGCCAGCGCCAGCTGGGCATCGCCGGGCTGTTGATAGACGCCGATGGAGTCGAAGAAGCCGGACAGGATCACCGCCCTGGGCGTGGCGGTCACCCGGTAGTCCTGCTGCATGCTGGTGCTGACATAACCGATGTGCTGTTTGATGTCCCAGATGGTCTCGCCGCTGCCTCTTCGGTGCCCGAACAGGGTCAAATCGTTGCTGTAGCCCTGGGGGTGATCGCCGGTCACCAGGCTCAGCAGGGTCGACTTGCCGGCACCGTTGGGGCCGATGATCTGCCAGTGCTGGCCCGGGTCTACCTGCCAGTTCAGACCGGTGAGAATACGCTTGTCGCCGTAGCTGACGTTGATATCACGCATGATGATGCGCGGGGTATCCGCATCCAGCTCCCGGCGCTGTGCGTCCGGATCGGCCGGTGGCAGGGCCTGAGTCGACGCTTCCATATCCGCCAGGTGGCTCAGCTGCATCAGCTCGGCCGATGCCGCCACCTCGGCGCGCGGGCCGGCCAGGCTCAGTTCACACTCGGCCAGAATGCCGAGCCGGTCGGAAAAGTCGGGAATTTCCTCGAAGCGGTTGAGGATCAGCACCAGGGTCTGCCCCGCCGTCACCAGCTCCTGCAGCAGGCTCATCAGGCCCTGGTGCGACGTCACGTCCAGGCCGTCGAAGGGCTCGTCCAGGATTAACAGTTCCGGCTGCTGCAGCAGGGCCCGGCACAGCAGCACCTTGCGGGTTTCACCGGTAGACAGAAAACGAAACCCCCGATCCAGCAATGCGGTAATGCCGAAACGTTCGGCCAGCAGTTCCAGTTCGCCCGCATCGCCGCCGGCTTCCAGCATGATCTGGCGGGCGCTGTGACCCTGGTCCTGATAGTCGAGCAGGTCGCTTTCGTCTTCTTCCCGCTCCCGGTCGGCCAGTTGCTGTAACTGCTCGAACGACACCCATTCGATACGCTTAAAGCCATTCTCGGCCTCACCACTCAACTGTTTCAGCTCGCCGGCCAGGGCGCGTGCCAGGGCCGTTTTGCCGCTGCCATTGGCACCGACAAAGCTCCAGCATTGCCCGGCGTCCAGCTCAAGCGCCTTGATGGACAGGCGATGATGTTCGCTGATGGCGAAGTCGGCGTTGCTGATACGAATGGCAGTCATAGGTTCAAAATTCCTTCTCGATGAATCACAAAAAGGCACATCATCGACAACCCCGCTCTGTGATGCAAGTAACAATATGCGCGACGAAACCCTTAATTGTGAGCCAGCGCGCAACCGAAGACGGCAGAACAGGCTAACGTTTAAAGGTCTTTTATCATCGAGGAATTCATATGCGCTATCATCCGGACCTGATCAACGAACTGAATCTGCTGTTGCATTTCAATCTCGATACCACACAGCAAGGCATCAAGGTACATAATGACGCCGAGCCGTCGTTGATTGCCGCCGCCAGGCGTCTGCATGACAAAGGGCTGAGCACCCAGCCAGACGGGGGCTACCTGACCGATCTGGGCCGTGAGGCCAGTGAGCACGCCCAGGCCCTGCTGATGCTGTTACGCGAGCCCGCCACCGCCTGACCGGCCATCACCCATAAAAAATGCCGGCAGTTGCCGGCATTTTTATTCAATTCGGAACAGCGAGGGCTTACAGGCCGCTGGCGTTCTCGGTCAGGTACTTGGCTACGCCTTCGGTAGACGCTTCCATACCTTTTTTGCCTTTTTCCCACTGAGCCGGGCACACTTCACCGTTGGTCTCGTGGAATTGCAGGGCATCAACCATGCGCAGCATTTCGTCGATGTTACGACCCAGCGGCAGATCGTTCACTACCTGGTGACGAACCAGGCCGTTGGCGTCGATCAGGAAAGAACCGCGGAAAGCCACACCGGCTTCCGGATGCTCAACGTCATAGGCCTGGCAGATTTCGTGCTTGATGTCGGCAACCAGCGGGTATTTCACCTGGCCGATACCGCCATTTTCCACGGCGGTGTTGCGCCATGCGTTGTGGCTGAACTGGGAATCGATGGACACGCCGATCACTTCCACGCCACGCTTCTGGAATTCTTCAAAACGGTGATCGAAGGCGATCAGCTCTGAAGGACATACGAAGGTGAAGTCCAGCGGGTAGAAAAACACTACGGCTGCTTTGCCCTTGGTGAATTCCTTGAAGTTGAAGTTATCAACGATTTCGCCATTACCCAGTACAGCAGCTGCGGTAAAGTCGGGGGCCTGACGGCCTACCAATACGCCCATGTCTATCTCCTTGGTGATTACACTAATGGGTTTCCAGGAAACCACGTCGTTCGACTACACAGTATATGGGCGCCTGCGACCAAACCCAAGGGCAGCACTCGGGATATGTTGCCGGTTGTGCAAAGTTGCAGCATTGATGAATGCAGATTGTCGACAAAAAAGCTCGACATTCCGGCCTGAATTCGCAAACTAGCCCCCCTTAGTTTTCCTCAATACCATAAGGATATTCAATGAATCCTGTTGTCGTCGCCGTCTGCCTGATGCTGGCCCTTAGCCTGCTACGCATCAACGTGGTGATCTCTCTTGCGCTCAGCGCCCTGGTGGGCGGTATGGTTGGTGGCCTCTCGCTGACCGACGCCACCAAAATTTTTGCCGATGGTCTCGGCGGCGGCGCCACCATCGCCCTGAGCTACGCCATGCTGGGCGCCTTTGCCGTGGCCATTGCCCGCTCCGGCATTACCGACCTGCTGGCACTCAAGGTGATCAAGGCCCTGGGCCAGGATGCCAGTGCCGGTCGCATGTTGTGGATCAAGGCAATGCTGTTATGCGCCCTGCTGCTGGTGGCCATTTCATCCCAGAACCTGATCCCCATTCATATCGCCTTTATTCCCATCCTGATACCGCCGCTGCTGCATGTCATGGCCAAACTCAAGCTGGACCGCCGCGCCGTGGCCTGTGTGCTGACTTTCGGTCTCACCGCCACCTACATGATGTTGCCGGTCGGCTTTGGCGGCATCTTCCTCAACAATATCCTGCTGGCCAATCTGGTAGAAAATGGTGTGGAAGTCAGCAAGTCGATGCTGCCCACCGCCATGGCCATTCCGGTCGGCGGCATGTTTCTGGGTCTGCTGGTGGCGGTGTTTATCAGCTACCGCAAGCCGCGCCTCTACGATGAAAGCAAGATACTGGCGGTCGAACCCGAGCATGTTCAGGTCAACATCGCCCATGTCGCCATCGCCGTGCTGGCCATTCTGAGCGCCCTGAGCCTGCAGCTATACAGCGACTCCATCATTCTCGGTGCCATGGTCGGCTTCGTTATTTTCACCCTGGGTGGCGTCATCAAGTACAAGGAAAGCCAGGATGCCTTTACCCAGGGGGTGAAGATGATGTCGCTGATCGGCTTCATCATGATCGCCGCCGCCGGTTTTGCCGCCGTCATCAAGGCGACCGATGGCATCGGCAGCCTGGTACAGGCAGTAGACACGGCGCTGGGCGATAACAAGGCGCTGGCGGCCCTGGCTATGCTGGTGGTGGGACTCTTTATCACCATGGGCATCGGCTCGTCGTTTTCCACCATTCCCATTATCGCCCCCATCTATGTACCGCTGTGCATCGCCCTGGGCTTTTCGCCGCTGGCGACCCTGGCCATTATCGGCACCGCCGGCGCCCTGGGTGATGCGGGCTCCCCCGCCTCCGACTCGACCCTGGGCCCCACCTCGGGCCTGAATGCCGACGGCCAGCACGACCATATCTGGGACTCGGTAGTACCGACCTTCCTGCACTACAACCTGCCGCTGGTTGGCTTCGGCTGGCTCGCCGCCATGGTGCTTTAAATCAAGCCGTAAGC
>JBFGZI010000218.1:0-4338 GCA_041586855.1 Oceanisphaera sp.
CCCCTTCTTCCATTGTCTGGGAGGGGCTGTTCATTTATCTGAGCCTGATGACCTGTGCCGGCATCATACTGCTCTCCGTTTATCAGCAACATCGGCAGCTAGCCTATGAGCAAGCCGGCGCGGATGAAATGTCCCAGCTCGACACCAGCCGGCAGGAGCTGCTGGCCAGCCTGCACGAGGCGGCCCTCGACCTCAGCCTGCTGGTCGGCCAGGCCGAACGGCTGGTCACTCAAACCGGGCCCGGCTTCGACGAGCAGCAGCTGGCGGCCGATTACCTGACTTATTTGAAGGTGAGGCGTGACTATGCCATGCTGCGGCTGATCGACAGCCGGGGCGAGGAGCGGGTCCGGGTGGAGCGCGCGCAGGGCCGGCCGGTGACGATTCCTGCCGGGCAACTTCAGGACCAGCGCTCTCTCGACTATTTCGGCAAGGCCATGCAGGCGGCAGAGGGGGAGATTTACATCTCCGGGCTGGAGCTGACTATCGAACATGGTCAGATAGAAATACCCCACAATCCGGTGATCCGTCTGGCGATGCCCTTTTTCGATGGGGTCGGCAGCAGGCAGGGCATTGTTATCGTTAACCTGATGGCAGAGCGCTTGCTGACGGGCTTGTCCAAACCGAGACAGCCCCTGCTGGGCCAGCCTATGCTGTTGCACTCCGAGGGAGCCTGGCTGTACGGCGTTGAGGAAGAGCGGCGTTGGGGCTCTGTGCTTGAGGAGCGGCGTCAGCACAGCTTTGCCAACAGCCACCCGGCGGTCTGGGAGCAGATGCAGGGGCGCTCCGATGGCATTATTCAGGCTCCCGAAGGGTTGTATGTCTACCAGAAGCTTTCTGCGCTCTATCATCCGGGACTCGGCACCATGACGAGTGACCAGGCCGGGCTGCAACCGCCCCACTGGTGGCTGATCTCGGTTATCGACAGCACCGTCTTCGAACAGGACATGGCCAGGTTGCGCAAGCTGCTGTTGCTGGTGTCGCTGTTTTTTGCCGTGCTCACGGCCATCGGTGTTCTGTTGTTCGGCCACACGCTGAGGATGCGGGACCAGGCGGATCGCAAGCTGCACCAGCTGGCAAATTTCGACTTTCTGACCGGGCTGGCAAACCGGGCGCAGTTTACTCGCACCCTGATTGGAGAGCTGGAACGCAGCCGGCGCAGCGGCGTCGGCTCGGCGCTGTTTTATATGGATCTGGATAACTTCAAGCCGATTAATGACCGGCTTGGCCATGACGCCGGCGATGCGGCGCTCAAGGAAGTGGCGCGGCGGTTACTGCACAGCGTGCGACCTTACGATACGGTGGCCCGCCTGGGCGGCGACGAATTTGCCATCCTGATGTCCGGCCCATTCAGGCCGGAGGATATCGAGGCTCTGGCCAGGCGCATCCTGGATGCCATTGAGCCGCCCATAGAGGTGGCCGGGCAACGGTGTCAGCTGGGCATCAGTATCGGTATCGCCCTGCTGCATCGGGGGGTAGATAACCACGAGCAGGTGCTGGCCGCGGCCGACAGCGCCATGTACAGCGTCAAACAGGCCGGCAAGCAGGGGTTTTTGGTGGCGCCGTTGGTACCGAACTCGAAATGTGCTTAATCACCCGATGAGCTCCCGAAATGCGGGCGTCCGATTTATCTGGAATAATGCCTTGCTGCATAAAATATGTTCACCTGTTTGGCCGCTGATTCGGTATCATTGCAGTTCTTCTATACACTGGACCATCAGGACACCTAACGAGTTGACCTCTTGATATTCCATCTTGTTGAAAACGCCGCCTTGCTGCTGTTGCTGTGCTGGCTGCAAGCGCTCAATGCCCGTTTCTGGGGCAGAAATGGCGGCGCCGAACAACTGACCTCTGGTCTGTTGTTCGGCTTTACCTGCGTGATTGGCATCATGATAGCTATAGAGCCGGAGAGCGGATGGTTGTTCGATGCCCGCAGCGTGGTACTGAGCATGGCCGCACTCTTTGGTGGCCCCCTGGTTGCCGGTGTTGCCGGCCTTATCGCCGGCGGCTATGGCCTCTGGCTGGGCGGCGCCGGCATGTTTGCGGGGCTGGTCACTATTGTGCTGTCCGTGTTGCTGGGATTGGCATACCGCTATTTTCACCGGTGCGGCAAGGTCGGCAAGGGACCCTGGGCCTTGCTGATCTTCGGGCTGCTCCTGCATACCCTGATGCTGTTATTGTTTCGTCTGCTGCCCGTGTCCAATGCCGCATCCATAGTATGGCAAGTCGGTGTGCCCATGCTGCTGGTGATGCCCCTTGCCACCGTCGGGCTGGGCTGGATGCTCGGGGACATGGCCCGGCGACTGGGTGACGAGCGGGAGCTGCGTATCGCCGCCACCGCCTTCGAGATCCGGCAGGGGCTGCTGATCACGGACCCGGACGGTTACATTCAGCGGGTCAACCAGGCATTCAGTGCCGTCACCGGTTACAGTGCCGACGAAGTGGTCGGTAAACAAACCAGCCTGCTCAGCTCCGGGCGTCATGATGCGGCCTTCTATCAGGCGATGTGGCAGCAGCTGACGGCAACAGGCCATTGGCAGGGCGAAATCTGGAACCAGCGCAAGAACAGCGAAATATACCCCGAATGGCTGTCGATCAACGCGGTACGCAACTCCAAGGGGCAGATCACCCACTATGTGGCAGCGATGGAGGACATCACAGAACGCAAGGCCGCCGAGGAGCGCATTCGGCATCTCGCGCTTTTCGATGCGCTGACCGGCCTGGCCAACCGCAGCCTGTTGCTCGATCGGGTGCAGCACGCCATGAACACAGCCGCATACGGCGGCCAGTATGCTGCCCTGTTGTTCCTCGATATCATCTGCTTCAAGAATATCAATGACCTGCATGGCCACCCCACCGGTGACCAGTTGCTGCGCCTGGTTGCCAAACGCCTCGATGGCGCTACAGGTGCCAGTGATACGGTGGCTCGGCTCGGTGCCGACGAGTTTGTGGTGATTATCGAGAGTCTGGGCGGTGATCACCAGGAAGCCGCCGCTCAGGCCGAGCAGCGTGCCAAGGTGCTGCAGACCACACTGGACCAGCCCTACCGAATCGATGCGCTCAAGCTGCACATCGGTGTCAGCATGGGGGTGACCCTGTTCAATGACGATTCCAGCACCGTCAGCGATCTGATACAGCAGGCTGATCTGGCCATGCATCAGGCCGAAGCGGCGGGCAAGCAGGGTATACGTTTCTTTGACCCGGCCATGCAGGAGGCGGTCAGTTCGCGCCTGCGCCTGGAGGAAGACATTCGCCGCGGGTTGCAGGCCGAAGAGTTTATCCCCTATCTGCAGCCACAGCTGGACGAGGGCGGCCGGGTGATCGGTGCCGAAGTACTGGCGCGCTGGCAGCACCCCCGGCGTGGCCTGCTCGCGCCGGGCATCTTTATCGAGGTGGCCGAACAGGCCGGGCTGGTCGAGCAGATAGATCTTCAGATGCTGTATCAGGCCTGTCATCGGCTGGCATTATGGCGACAGTCGTCTGCCACCGCCTCGCTCAGGCTGGCAGTCAACCTCAGCGCCCGGCTGCTGTACCAAGCCGACTTCGTCGACAAACTGCTCCAGATCCTGACCCGGAGCGGAGCGGATCCGCACCGACTCAAGCTGGAACTGACCGAAACCATGCTGCTCGACGACATGCCGGTCGCCATTGCCCGCATGCACCAACTCAGAGACCATGGCATCCGTTTTTCGATTGACGACTTCGGTACCGGCTATTCGTCACTGGCCTATCTGCAGAAACTGCCGCTGGATCAGTTGAAAATCGACCAGTCCTTCGTGCGCGAGCTGCCGGAGGACGGCAACAGCCTGGCTATTATCAGGGCCATCTGTGCCTTGGCCGGCAGCCTGCAGCTGGAGGTGATTGCCGAAGGGGTGGAGACGAAGGAGCAATATACCAGGCTGTTGGATATCGGCTGCCGGCACTTTCAGGGTTACCTGTTTGGCCGGCCCATGCCGGTGGACGAGTTCGAGCGGCTGCTGACGACGGCAGGGGCGGACAAGCAGGCCGTCGGGACGGCCAGTACGGAGCGAGGCGCTGAATCGTGTTGCTGAATCACCGCAGGGTGCTGTTGTTTTATATGGCGATCGTGGCGCCGGCCGAGTCGTAACGGGCTCAGCCCTTCGTTGTGCCGGCATTCTTGGCGGCAATCCATTGCGACATGTATTTGGTGCTCATCATGCTGTGGTGGCGCAGCATGCTGCCGGTGAAGTTGTGCAGCCGGTGCTGCTCCAGGTTGGCCGCCGTGGCCTCGATGCGCGCTATCAGTTGCTCGCCCAGTCTTTCTCCGTCATAACGGCTGTGCAGCAGCTCGGTGCCCTGCCGTTGTGCGGCCTGCCAGGC
>JBFGZI010000219.1:0-4334 GCA_041586855.1 Oceanisphaera sp.
AGGGCAAGGAGCAAGGAAGTCGGTCAGGAAGACAGGCTGCCAGGAACGGCGAAAGGAACCCCGCAGGATGCGGTCAAGGACACCTCCAGGACGGAGATAGTCGAGCGACTCAGGATGAATCGCGGTCAGGATGACCAGGACACCCCGATGGATCGGGAAGAGGAAGACCTTAAGGATAAGGTAATTTGTCAGGGAATGCAGGGAGCAACTTGGTTTAAGGATTAACCATACGACAACCCAAAAGGGGGTGACATGACGTCACCCCCTTTTTCTATCTGCGATTCCGGCTCGAGGGCAGCATGAGCGAGTGGATTCCGGTTTATCAGGCAGCCAACAGCCTGGAGGCGCATACCCTGAAGGGATCGCTGGAGGTGTCGGGAGTGACAGTGCAATTGCAGGGTGAAGCCTTGTCCGGCGCCCTGGGTGAGCTGCCTGCCAATGCTGTGGAAGTGACCCTGCTGGTGCGGGCGCGGGATCTGGAAGAGGCACAACTCATTCTGGAGTCTTATCGGCGAGGCGACGGCCCGGCCTGGTATTGCCGGCGCTGTGGTGAGCACAATGCCGGCAGCTTCGAAATCTGCTGGCAGTGCGGCCATGAGGCCGACACCACCGAGCAGTAATACCAAACAGATTAAATAACTGATCTATTTGGTTGCTCTGCAAAGGTTGGACAAAGGGCCCGCTCCGCCGACACGCCGTGAATACCTCCATGTAGGCTCCGCCGCGCCATCCTTGGCGCGGAGGGTCGGCGGAGCAGATCCCTTTATCCTCCCTGATGCCAGGGAGTTGCCTGTTGGCATCTTCTACAGATAACTCGGTGCTTGAGAAGAGGCAACAGAGATCGACTACCACGACCGTGAAATGCCATGGACGGCATTTCCCGAGCCCTCAGGGATGAGTTTATGGCGTGTCGCGGGAGGTGGCTGTGTTGCCTCTGAGCTCGGGTTTAAAAATGTTAGCGCTTCTCTTCCATCATTTCTTTCAGGCGGGCTCTGTGATGGTGCATGGCGAAGGAGCCGAACACCAGCACCGCCAGGTAATCTTTCAGGGTTGGATGCAGCACACTGGCGACCTGCTTGAGCATCAGCATCTGTAGCAGATGCATGAACAGCACCACGGCACCGAGGATCAGCGGCATGGAGCCGACTTCCTGAAAATCGGGCCCCACCAGCGCATAAATAATACCGGCCCAGAACACCAGCATGACCAGCCGCATTACGAAATTTAATACCTTCATCCCATTTTTTCTCTTTGATAAAGTTGATAACTGACCTGGCCCGCCTGCTTGTCTTTCAGCAGCCGCCAGTTTGGCGGTAGCAGCAAGGATTCTGAATTCTGTTCCCGCTCGATATAGATTTTTGCATCTTCGTTTAACCAGCCGTTCTGTTCCAGCAGCTGGCAGGCGGCCGGCAGCAGTTCCCGGTGAAACGGCGGATCCAGAAACACCAGATCGAACGGCGTTGCCGCCGTTTGCAGGAAACCGAGGGCGTCGGTGTTGATAACCAGGCCCGGCGCCTCGGGCAGGCTGGTCAGATTACGCTGCAGCTGCTGTGCCACCCGGGCATCTTTTTCTACCAGCACCACCTCGGTGGCACCGCGCGATAGGGCTTCAAACCCCAGGCTGCCGCTACCGGCAAAGAGATCGAGACAACGACAGTGACGAATGTCGAACATCAGCCAGTTAAACAGGGTTTCTTTTATTCTGTCGGTGGTGGGTCTGAGTCCTTCGCTGTTCAGCACCGGCAATTTTCGTCCGCGCCATTGGCCACCTATCAGGCGGATTTGTCCGCCGCCCGCCGAGGTGTTTTTTGCCGGTTTTGCTTTTGCCATCTCGTTTCGCCGTCTTTCAATAAAGTGCTAGTATAAGGCGGTTTTGCACCCATAAGGGGTGAGTATTCTAATGAAGGGGCCGAGTCACGGCCAGCCCTAATCTCCCCCGACACAAGCGAGTAATAGCAGGATGGCGAAAAAAGGTTTTTTTTCCTGGCTGGGCTTTGGCAAAAACAAAGGTCAGCAGGACGTAGCAGAAGAACAACAAGCAGCGGAACAGCCGGCGATTGAATCGGAAATTGAATCCGGCACCGCAGAAGTAGAAAAGATAATAGAGGAACAGCAGGCTCAGGCGGCCGAGCAGGCCCGCCTGGCGGCAGAAGCCGAGGCGGCCGAGCAGGCCCGTCTGGCGGCAGAAGCCGAAGCAGCCGAGCAGGCCCGTCTGGCGGCGGAAGCCGAGGCGGCCGAGCAGGCCCGTCTGGCGGCCGAAGCCGAAGCAGCCGAGCAGGCCCGCCTGGCGGCGGAAGCCGAGGCAGCCGAACAGGCCCGTCTGGCGGCAGAAGCCGAAGCAGCCGAGCAGGCCCGTCTGGCGGCAGAAGCCGAAGCAGCGGAGCAGGCCCGTCTGGCGGCAGAAGCCGAAGCAGCGGAGCAGGCCCGTCTGGCGGCGGAAGCCGAGGCGGCCGAGCAGGCCCGTCTGGCGGCAGAAGCCGAAGCGCTGGCCCGTGCGGAAGAAGAAACACGGCTGGCGGTGGAAGAAGAAGCCCGTCTCGCCGCCGAAGAAGAGGCGGCGGAGCAGGCCCGGCTGGCAGAAGCAGCCGAGGAGGCCGCACAGGCAGCCGCCCAGGCTGAAAAAGCCCCCAAAAAGGGCTTCTTCGCCCGCCTCAAACAGGGGCTGCTGAAAACAAGACAAAATCTGGGCTCCGGCTTCTTCGGTCTGTTCAGTGGCAAGAAGATTGACGACGAGCTGTTCGAAGAGCTGGAAACCCAGTTGCTGACCGCCGATCTGGGGGTGGAAACCACGCTGTCGATCATCGACAACCTGACCCGTCAGGCCAGTCGTCGTCAGCTGAAAGACGGCGAAGCGCTCTATGAGCTGCTGAAAGAAGAGATGGGTGCCATCCTGGACAAGGTAGACAAGCCGCTGGTGATCGACAGCGAGCACAAACCCTACGTGATCCTGATGGTCGGCGTGAACGGTGTCGGCAAGACCACCACCATCGGCAAGCTGGCGCGCCAGTTCCAGGCCGAAGGCAAGTCGGTGATGCTGGCGGCCGGCGATACCTTCCGCGCCGCGGCCGTCGAGCAGCTGCAGGTGTGGGGGGAGCGTAATAATATTCCGGTGATTGCCCAGCATACCGGTGCCGACGCCGCTTCGGTCATTTTTGATGCAGTCGAGGCCGCCAAGGCGCGCAAGGTCGACGTCTTGATTGCCGATACCGCCGGTCGCCTGCAGAACAAGGCGCATCTGATGGACGAGCTGAAGAAAATCGTGCGGGTGATGCAGAAAATAGATGGTGCGGCGCCGCACGAGATCATGCTGACCCTGGATGCCGGCACCGGCCAGAATGCCCTGAGCCAGGCCAAGGTCTTCAACGAGGCCGTGCCCATTACCGGTATCACCCTGAGCAAGCTGGACGGCACCGCCAAGGGCGGGGTGATTTTTGCGGTGGCCGACAAATTCGGCATCCCCATTCGTTACATCGGGGTGGGCGAGAAGATTGACGATCTGAGGCCCTTTAATGCGAAAGAATTTATCGACGCGCTTTTCACTCGGGAAGAATAAATGATCCGCTTCGAGCAGGTTAGCAAGGTATACAGCGGCGGCTTTCAGGCCCTGCAGAAGGTCAGTTTCCACCTGGAGAAGGGGGAAATGGCGTATCTTACCGGCCATTCGGGGGCCGGCAAGAGCACCCTGCTCAAGCTGATCAGCGTGATGGAAAGGCCCACCGACGGCCAGGTGCTGTTCAACGGTCAGGATGTCAGTCGTATCGGTCGCGGTCATATACCCTATGTGCGCCGCCGTATCGGCATGATTTTTCAGGATCATCACCTGATTAATGCCCGTACCGTATTCGACAATGTGGCGCTGCCGCTGGTGATCGAAGGGTATAGCCACCAGGATATTCGTCGCCGGGTGTCGGCGGCGCTCGACAAGGTCGGACTGCTCGGCAAGGACCGTTATTTTCCGCCCATGCTGTCCGGCGGTGAACAGCAGCGAGTGGGCATTGCCCGGGCCATCGTCAACAAGCCGTCACTGTTGCTGGCGGACGAGCCGACCGGAAACCTGGATCCCGGGCTGTCGATGGAGATTCTGCGCCTGTTCGAAGCCTTTAACCGGGTCGGCGTCAGCGTGCTGATTGCCACCCACGATACCGGTCTTATCAACTCCCAGCGTTATCGGACCCTGACCCTGGATAGCGGCCGCATGCAGACGGAGGAAGGCGTATGAGCAGGCACAAGTTGTCCTGGCCGCAGCGTCTGGCCATGTATGGCGTAGATCACCTGCGGCAGTTGTTCGCCAGTCTGGGTGAGCTGTGGCGTACCCCGTTGAGTTCGCTGATGAC
>JBFGZI010000220.1:0-4327 GCA_041586855.1 Oceanisphaera sp.
CCTGGCGGTCAGATGGTCGGCTGAGCAGAACCCTTTGTCCTCCTTGATGCCGCAGAGTCGCCTGTTGGCGCCGTCTTCGGGCAACTCGGTGCTACTGAAGAGGAAACAGAGATGACCTCCTGCGACCGTGACATGCCAGGGCCGGAAAATGCTCCTGCCGTTCCGGCATTCCCGCCCTCCTTGGCGGTCAGATGGCATTTCCGAGCCCCCATGGGGCAGCTTGCTGCCTGCATCAAGTTTGGTGATGGACCAAACATCCAGTGAATGTTTGCAGCCATCGCCAAACGCAGATGACCTTAGCCCATGGCGTGTCGTGGGAGGCGGCTGTGTTGCCTCTGGGCCACATAACTTTGATATGATCTGAGTGAACCAACTCACATTTCGACATATTTTTATTTCATAAAAATGTCATGGATATCAGCTAGTAATCGATAAAGTACAAAGGTGGTCAAAAAACAGCCTTGATCTCGAGGGCCGATTCTATTATTGATAAGGGGCGGCGGCGGAAACGCGGCCGTGCACTTTTTGTTGATTATACGAGGGTTATACCTATGAAGAGACAAAAACGTGACCGCTTGGAAAGAGCGCGTACCCGTGGTTACCAGGCCGGAGTCAGTGGCCGAGCAAAAGAACAATGCCCCTACAATGATTTTGATGCCAAAGGACACTGGCTGGGGGGTTGGCGAGATGCCATGGAAGACAAAGGCTCGGGCCTCTTCATAAAATAAATCAGTTACCGTTTCAACAAAAAAGGCCCCGACATGTCGGGGCCTTAATATTTTCTCTATGGCTCAAAGAGCAAAAGTCGATCAGAAGCTGGAAGTATCGGTAAAGAGACCGACTTTCAGATCCTTGGCTTCGTAGATCACGCGGCCGTCGACTTCAACGATGCCATCGGCGATACCCATGACCAGCTTGCGCCAGATCACCCGCTTGAGGGTGATTTTATAGGTCACTTTCTTGGCGGTCGGCA
This sequence comes from Oceanisphaera sp., assembly GCA_041586855.1. Classification (GTDB taxonomy): domain Bacteria; phylum Pseudomonadota; class Gammaproteobacteria; order Enterobacterales; family Aeromonadaceae; genus Oceanimonas. Next base: position 974 of record JBFGZI010000220.1, read on the forward strand.
AAATCTGGCCGGTAAATTTCACTTCACCTACGCCCAGAGCGCGGCCCTTGCCGGGGCCACCTTTCCAGCCCAGGAAGAAGCCGACCAGCTGCCACATGGCATCCAGACCCAGACAGCCGGGCATGACAGGATCGCCGGGGAAGTGGCAACCGAAGAACCACAGATCCGGATTGATATCCAGCTCGGCGATAATCTCGCCCTTGCCGTGTTCGCCGCCGTCGTCGTTGATGCGTATGATGCGATCCATCATCAGCATGTTGGGGGCCGGCAACTGGCTGTTGCCCGGGCCGAATAATTCACCCTGGCTACAGGCCAGCAGTTCTTCTCTGGTAAAGGAATGTTTACCCAGTTCTTTTTGTGAAGACATTTCACTATTCCGTTTTGTTCAGGCAAAGCCTGGATTGCAAATTGGCGCCACTTTAGCGAACAGTTGTTCGCCAGACAAGTCCGATCACTTCAGCGTCGGAACAGGCGCCGTAAAAAGCCGCTTTCCACAGTATGGCCGTTAAGCTCATCGAGGCGGTCACGAATGCGGCCGAACAGGGTATCCGGCTGCTCGACATCGCCGGCCACACTGCCGGTGAGCAGCTCGATGGCCTGCTCGACATGGGCGACCGGATAAATATGAAACTGGCCGGCGGTAATGGCGGCACTGACTTCATCCGACAGGTTGAGTTGCAGCCGGTTGCTGGCGGGGATCAACACACCCTGCTGGCCGGTCAGTCCCTGAATTTTACACAGCCGGAAGAAGCCTTCAATTTTCTCGTTCACGCCGCCCACCGGTTGCACATGACCAAACTGATCCACGGCGCCGGTCACCGCAAAGTGCTGATAAATCGGCTCCTTGGCCAGGGCCGAGAGCAGGGCGCAGAGGCCGGTCAGGGAGGCGCTGTCACCGTCAATCTCGTGGTAAGACTGCTCGAACACCAGGTTGGCGGACAGCGGTGAAGGGTGCTCGGCCCCGAACAGGTTGGACAGGTAGCCATGGATAATCATCATCGCCTTGGCATGAATATGACCCGCGAGATCGGCCTTGCGCTCTATATCCACCACGTCGCCATCGCCCAGGTGCACGGTAGCGGTAAGTCGCACCGGCTCGCCGAAGTCGTAAGGGTGGCCGGTGATCTGAATGACCGACAGGCCATTGATCTGGCCCACTTCCTTGCCGCTGGTCTGCAGCAGGTACTGGCCGTCACGCACGCCCAGATCCGACTGCTCTACCAGAAAGCTCAAACGGTGATCCTGCTCCTGCTGGGCCAGCACCACATGGGCTTCGGTAATCAGTTCGCTCTGCTCGCGGCGGGCGATGACGTCCGACAATTGCATCATGGCCACCAGCTGGGATTCGACCAGCGATAATCGGTGTTGATGCTCGGTCAGCCGACAGCCATAGCGGCACAGGCGCAGTATGGCACTGTCGTCCATGTCCAGTAATTGGTGCTTCTGGCGCAGGTGGGACAGAAAGCCGAGATAAGAGGGCAAGTCTTCACGCACATCCCATTCGGGAATAATGTCGGCCCGCAAAAACGCCAGGGTATCCAGCTCCCGATCGAGCAGATAGAGCTCGGCCACCGACAGCCGATCGCCGACCAGGATGAGGTGAATATCCAGCGGCGGCGGCTCGGGCTGAAAGTAGAACGATGCCATTTCTGCCGCCCGGCTCCACTCTATCTGGCGGGCCGCGAGGGCATGTTTCAGTCGGAACCAGAGATTGGGCTGTTCGAGCAGCTCTTCAATCGGCACTATCAGGTAGCCGCCATTGGCCTGATGGACCAGGCCCGGCTCCAGCAGATGATGGTGACTGAATACCGAGCCCTGCTCGGTCTGGAAGTGTATGGCACCAAACAGCTGCTCGGGGGTGAACTGGCGGGCATAAACGATGGGAATGGTATTGTCGTCCCGGTGCACCATCAGATTGATCAATACGGGGTGACTGAAGCCCTGACCTGCGGCCACATGCTGAGACAGCAATGACAGATAGTCGGCAATTTTTTCATCGTTGTCCTGTTTTTTCAGGATCCGCTGCACTATGTGCTCGGCTTCCAGATGACGAGACGACAACTCCAGTAGCTGACCGACCAGTTCACAGAATTCGAGGCCGGTGCCGGCCTTCAGCCGCAGCCAGATGGGTTTTTGTGGGTGATTCAGATTTTCGGCGTAGCAGAGGTCAAACAAGTCCGCATGTTTGGCATGCTTTCTGACCAGATCCTGCACCAGCTCTTCATAATCGGTACCCGGAAAACCGTTGAGTAACAGCACCGGATTGACCGCGTTCAATTCCGACAATGTGGCGAAGGCGGAGTCTACCCTGGCCTGCAGCGCGCTGAACGACAGTGGCGGAACATCGTTCAGGGTGGAGAGTTCGGGTAGTGTAAAAACGGGGTTCAGTTCGACGTGACTCAGTGGCTGCACTCAAAAACTCATCAATATTGGTAAATTGCCGTCAGTATACTGCAGGCACGCCCGGGGTCGACAGCGCTATGGTGAATATGCGCTAAAAAGCGCACATTAATCCCCGGTTTTCCCTACAATTGCCTGTAATTTAATCGCTGCTTGCACTTGTTGCTTATACCAAACTGTCAGCGCGACGCGCGTTGCCGATAGTGCGCCAGCTGCACCACGTTATTGCGTTCGGGCCGATCCGGATAGGGGCAGGGGAAGTCACCGACCCGCGTATCGGGGTATGACGAGGCCGCCAGACCGGCACCAAAGCGAAACAGGGCGTCGTCCAGCAGCCGAACCATAGGCCGAAAGGCCTTGGCTCGTCGGCCACCCACGGTTTTGTACAGCTGGTTGATGTGCATGCCCAGGCCATAGCAGTGATTGTCGTCCAGATAATCCATGCCCTCGTGTGCCAGGGTCTGTTTCAACCATTGCCCCGCATCGGCAACATGGCCGTTGATACTGAGATCGTTGTTGTTGAACCAGCGTGTGTGACAAGCCTGGCTCGCAAAACAATCCGCCATCAGCGGCAGCTCATCGTCGTTGATGGCGCCGCTGTCCAGCGCCAGCTGCAAGGCCTCGTTGCCCCAGCGTTCCAGCAGCACTTTTTCCAGCTCGGCCTGAGTCGGCGGCCGGGTAAAGGGCAGCAGAATCGCATAGCGGCTATATGCTTCTACCGCGATGACCGTATGGTAGCGAAGATCGCCTTTACTGCCGTGCTCCAGCAGATGGCATTGCCAGGCGATCTGAGTAAAGCCGGTGCTCAGCGGCTGGGTGCCGATGCGTTTGCCATCGGGGCTGGGCAGACGGGGTAATGTCAGTTGCATCCATTTGGTCAGGGCATTACTGGCCGAGATAATGATATCCATGGTGTCCCTTGTTACCTAATATTGGCGCGATCATAACCGATTC
>JBFGZI010000221.1:0-4326 GCA_041586855.1 Oceanisphaera sp.
GCGATAACGCAGTAGCAAGACCCCACAAACGCTGCCCTGCGGGTTCGGCTAAACGCGTTTTTCTCTTTGTTGAGAGGGCTTTGCTTAGAATGACTAGGCTACATCCCTCTCGCCGCGATAAAAACGCGTTTAACTCGAACAAAATTTCACCGCGAAAGGTCAACAGACCCTAGGGGCTGTTGACCTGGCAATCAGAGGAAATAACGATGAAAACATACCAGCTCCTGAGTCCATTCATCCTGGCCACTCTCCCCTTCCTGAGCCTCGGCACTCTTGCCGACGAGCCGATGGTTCATGATGCCTGGATCCGTGCCATGCCGCCCACTGCCAGGGTGGTGCCAGTGTATCTTTCGCTACATAACCCGACCAACAGGGAGCTGCAGCTCACGGCCATCGGTAGCCCCCGCGGCGATATCGAGCTGCATCAAACTCTGATGAACGAGGATATGATGAGTATGCTGCCGGTGGACAGTATCCGCATTCCGCCCCATGAGATGCTCAAGCTGGAACCGGGGGGCTATCACGGCATGATGTCTCATTTCAGCGGCGCAGTTCCTGCGCTCGGAGATTCGGTACCCCTGATACTGCAATTGGCCGATGGCGAGCAGCTGCACGCAACGGCCAGGGTCATCGCACAGACTTCAGCAGTGGATCACGGCATGCACCACGCAGATCATGGCCGAGCGCCCATGGAAGAGTAATCCCGAAGCTTGCTGATCTGGATCATGGGTTGCTCACTGGTTGTGGTATAGCGTGTAGGGTATGAGAATAAGGGGTGAGCAAGGAAATGCATGATTACCGATCCCATCATCAAAGCCCGAGTCCACGAACACCATTTATTTGCCAGTCTGGGACATTCGGAGCTTGAGCATCTACTGGGCAACGCCCTTAGGATTCAAATAACCCCCAATGAAAGCCTTTTTCATCAGGGTGATGTGGCCAAGCGCTTTTATCTGGTGATCCGAGGCCACTTACAGCTCTATCGCACCAGTCTGCAGGGCCAGGACAAGGTGATGGATGTGGTGCGTGAGGGGCAGACCTTTGCCGAGGCGTTGATGTTTGCTCAGCACGCCAGCTATCCGGTATCGGCTCAGGCGGTTTCCAAGTGCGTACTGGTGAGTTTTGACAGAGATACCTATTTGAATCTTCTCAAGCGTAACCCGGATGCCGGCATTGCCATCATGGCCAACATGAGTGTCAGGCTGAGAAGACATCTGAACGAAGTCGAACTCCTGTCGGTACAAAATGCCCAGTCTCGCCTGCTGCTGTTTATGATGAGTCATCTCAAGCATTCCGGTGTCAATCAGGGACAAATCGAACTGGACATTCCCAAGAGAGTGCTGGCCTCGCGTCTGTCCATTCAGCCGGAAACCTTCTCCCGGCTGATGAAAAAGATGCTCACCAATGGTCTCATACGAGAGCATCAGGGTGTCATTTTTATCGATGACATAAGCAGGCTCTATGCCAGCGCCAATATTCCTACCGATGGTGAAACCAGGAAATAATCCCTTTTTAAAAAAAGGGGTTGCCGAAGCAACCCCTGAATATCCCCAAACAATCATCTCATTCTCAATGGCTGGGCAGCAGACCCGGCTGCACCAGATGGCTCAAGGTGTTGGCCTTGAGCAGCGCATCGGCCTGTTCGATATCCGGGCCGAAGAAGCGGTCCTTGTCGTAGTAGCTGACTTTTTCACGCAGGGCCTGACGCGCCACTTCCAGTGCTTCTGTGGTCTTGAGACCATCGCGGAAGTCCAGGCCCTGACAGGCGGCCAGCCATTCGATAGCCAGCACGCCACGGGTGTTTTCTGCCATCGGCCACAGACGACGACCCCCGTTGGGCGCCATGGACACATGGTCTTCCTGGTTGGCTGACGTCGGCAGCGAGTCAACCGAGTGCGGGTGCGACAGCGCCTTGTTGTCGGAGGCCAGCGCCGCAGCGGTAACCTGGGCGATCATGAAGCCTGAGTTGACGCCGCCGTTTTCCACCAGGAACGGCGGCAGACCAGACATATGGGTATCCATCATCAGGGACACCCGGCGTTCGCTCAGGGAGCCGATTTCGGCAATCGCCAGCGCCAGGTTATCCGCCGCCATGGCCACCGGCTCGGCGTGGAAGTTACCACCGGAGATCACGTCGTTGTCTTCGGCAAATACCAGCGGGTTGTCGGACACGGCGTTGCCTTCGACCAGCAGCACCTCGGCCACCTGACGCAACTGGGTCAGGCAGGCACCCATGACCTGGGGCTGGCAGCGCAGAGAGTACGGGTCCTGCACCTTGGCGCAGTTGCTGTGAGACTGGCTGACTGCGCTGGACTCGCCCAGCACATGACGGTAACCGGCGGCGGCATCGATCTGCCCCTGCTGACCACGTATGGCATGAATGCGCGGGTCGAAGGGACGACGAGAGCTCAGGGTGGCCTCCACGGTCAGGCCGCCGATCACGATGGCGCTGGCGAACAAGTCTTCCGCTTCAAACAGGCCGCGCAGGGCGAAGGCGGTAGACACCTGGGTGCCGTTCAGCAGGGCCAGGCCCTCTTTTGGTGCCAGTGCCATCGGCTTGAGGCCGGCAATTTCCAGTGCCTGACCGGCGCTGATCACTTCACCTTTATAACGGGCGGTACCTTCACCCAGCAGCACACAGCTCATGTGGGCCAGCGGCGCCAGATCGCCGGAGGCGCCGACGGAGCCCTTGCCCGGGATGCAGGGATAGACTTCGTGATTGACCAGGGTCATCAGCGCTTCCAGCACCTGCAGACGGATGCCGGAGAAGCCACGGGCCAGGCCGTTGATCTTCAGCACCATAATCAGTCGTACCAGCTCGTCGCTGATCAGTTCGCCCAGGCCGGTGGCGTGGGACAGCACCAGGGAGCGCTGCAGGGTTTCCAGATCTTCCGGCTTGATACGGGTGCTGGCCAGCAGGCCAAAACCGGTGTTGATGCCGTACACGGTTCTGTCTTCGGCGACCATGCGGTTAACGCAGTCAACAGAGGCCTGAATCGCGTCGTGGCAGCTGGAGGCCAGCGTGAGCTGGACCGGCTGTTCGTAGACCTTGCGCATCTCGGCCAGGGTCATTTTTCCGGGGTTGATAGTCAGCGTTGTCATCACATCAGTCCTTGTTAACCATGGGCAGATCCAGACCCTGTTCACGGGCACAATCGATAGCAATATCATAACCGGCATCGGCGTGACGCATCACCCCGGTACCCGGGTCGTTACGCAGTACCCGGCCCAGGCGGGCGGCGGCGGCATCGGTGCCGTCCGCCACTATCACCACACCCGAGTGCTGGCTGAAGCCCATGCCCACACCACCACCGTGGTGCAGAGAAACCCAGGTCGCGCCGCCTGCGGTGTTCAGCAGGGCGTTCAGCAGCGGCCAGTCGGAAACGGCATCGGAGCCGTCGAGCATGGCTTCGGTTTCGCGGTTGGGGCTGGCAACGGAGCCGGAGTCCAGGTGATCACGACCGATGACGATGGGCGCTTTCAGCTCGCCGCTCTTGACCATTTCGTTGAAGGCCAGCGCCAGACGGGCGCGGTCTTTCAGGCCGACCCAGCAGATACGGGCAGGCAGACCCTGGAAGGCGATACGCTCACGAGCCATGTCCAGCCAGTTGTGCAGGTGCGGGTTGTCCGGGATCAGTTCCTTCACCTTGGCGTCGGTCTTGTAGATGTCTTCCGGATCGCCACTCAGTGCCACCCAGCGGAAAGGACCTATGCCTTCGCAGAACAGCGGACGCACATAGGCGGGGACGAAGCCGGGGAAATCAAAGGCATTCTTCACGCCTTCTTCCAGCGCCATCTGGCGGATGTTGTTGCCGTAATCCAGGGTAGCGGCACCACGCTCCTGCAGATCCAGCATCGCCTGTACCTGTACCGCCATCGACTGCTTGGCGGCCTTGACCACGGCGGCCTCGTCCTGCTTGCGCATCTCGGCGGCGTGTTCCATGGTCCAGCCCTGGGGTAGGTAGCCGTTCAGCGGATCGTGGGCAGACGTCTGGTCGGTAACCACATCCGGCGTGATGTTACGCGCTACCAGCTCCTTGAATACATCGGCGGCGTTACCCAGCAGACCGACAGAAATCGCTTCGCCTTGGGCTTTCGCTTCATCGATCATGCCCAGCGCTTCGTCCAGGCTGTAGGCCTTCTTGTCGACGTAGCGGGTGCGCAGACGGAAGTCGATACGGGTTTCGTCACATTCAACGGTAATACAGTTGAAACCGGCCATGGTGGCGGCCAGCGGCTGAGCGCCACCCATGCCACCCAGGCCACCGGTCAGTACCCAGCGTCCCTTGGCTTCACCGTTGAAGTGCTGCTTGGCCACGGCAACGA
>JBFGZI010000222.1:0-4311 GCA_041586855.1 Oceanisphaera sp.
CAGCCAGCCGGCCGCTTCTCTGCTCACCGGCCAGCGGCCGTTCATGCGCGCCTGTACCGCCTGCTCGAAAGTGGCATAAGGCCGCAGGGAACGTCTGCTCAACCGAACACCTTTCTGCAATGCCCTGGCCATCTGCTCCGGTAGCTGGTCGGCGGCATAATCGAGCGGAACCAGGCCGTCTATCAGCAACATCCGACTGACCCGCTCGGGAAAGGCGCCGGCAAACAGGGTCGCGACCCCGGCACCGAGGGAATGGCCGAGTAGCACTACCTGTTCCAGCGCCAGCTCGTCGACCAGGGCCAGCACATCGGCCACATTGTCCCAGATGTAATAAGGCTGGCCGACGGCTCGATGATCCGACAGGCCGTGCCCGGCCAGGTCGAGGGCGATCAGCCGTATTTGTGGTAAATGACGGGCCAGCAGGGTGAAGCTGGCGGCATTGTCGAGCCAGCCGTGCAGCGCCACCACTGGCGCCCCTTGCGGGTCACCCCACTCCATGATCGCCAGACGACGACCCTGAACCTCAAACTGCCATGAGCGATGCATCGGATGCTCCAAAGCTTAGCGGTCCCAGCTCTCGGGGTACTTGTAGCCCTCAAAACGCTTCACCACATACTCCTTGAAGGCGTCCGAATCGTAAGCCGCCACCAGATCCTGCACGAAGGACTTGTCCTTGTCTTCGCTGCGCACCACCACCCAGTTGATGAAGTCGTAGCTGCGCTCGAGGAACAGGCCCTCGCTGAAGGCAATGCCACTGGAAGCCGCGTAGTTACCGGTGATCACCGCGAAGTCCACATCCTGCCGGGAACGGGGTAGCTGTGCCGCTTCCAGCGGGACCAGCTTGATGCCTTTCGGATTCTCGGCCACGTCAAATTCGCTGGCGCGCAGTGGGTCTATGTCGTCACGCAGGGTAATCCAGCCCAGATCTGCCAGCATCAGCAGAGCCCGCGCCTGATTGGTGGGATCGTTGGGAATGGCAACGGTACTGCCTTTTTTTATCTCACCCAGCTGATCCTGCTTGCCGGAATACAGGCCCATGGGACCCGTGGGTACCTGAGTCACGGGGCTCAGCTCCAGACCACGGTCCTTGCTGAAGGTCTCCAGGTAGGGTTTGTGCTGGAAGCAGTTGACGTCCAGTGCGCCTTCGGCCAGGGCCAGGTTGGGCATGACGTAATCGGTAAACTCCACCAGCTTGACCTTGTAGCCCAGGGCTTCCAGCTGGGGTTTGATCGACTCGGAGACCATGTCGGCGAAGTCGCCCACGGTAGTACCGATGACGATTTCTTTCTTATCCGCATCAACGGCCAGCACCGGAAAGGCACCGAAGGCCAGGGCCAGCAGGGGCAACTTGAGCAGGGTACGACGCATGACAACTCCTTGTGAACGACAACAACGACCAACGCACGCTTGAGCGTTTGGACATTTAGATGGCTATACTAACAAGGAGGCCGTTTGACGCCAAGTGGAAAAAAGGAAGGGTTACTCTTTTGTAGACATCCGTTTACGTTTATTTCCGCAGGCCATACCGAAATCGACAGAGAGGACAAAGGGATCTGCTCAGCTGACCATCCGCGCCACGGATGGCGCGGCTGAGCCTACACGGATGTATTTACGGCGAGTCGGCGGAGCGGGCCCTTTGTCCGATGGATTACCGCCGATATCGAGCAACGGTTCTGGTCGATTGAAATAGACGAAAGAAAGACGGTACGGGATATGGACACGGGGTTTGGTTTATCTTCACCGTGGTCTGATCCGCCGGCTGAAGCGGCGGCTACAGGGTGAGGCCTGCAGCCTGCGCTGATATTGAAGAGGACAGAAGGAACGGCTTAGTTTACTGGTGCCACTTTTCTGCCGCCTGGGTGTCGCTGTCTTTCGCCTCTACCCAGCGTTCGCCGTTGGTGGTCTGCTCTTTCTTCCAGAAGGGGGCCCGGGTCTTGAGGTAGTCCATGATGAAATGACAGGCCTCGAAGGCCGCCTCTCTGTGCTGGCTGGCCACCCCGACGAAGACGATTTGATCGCCCAACCCCAAGGGGCCGACACGATGGATCACCCGACATTCCAGCAGCGGCCAGCGGCCGTGGGCCTGATCTATTATCTGTTGCAGGGCGTGCTCTGTCATGCCCGGGTAATGTTCCAGGGTCATGCCACTGACCGCGGCTCCCTGGTTCATCTCGCGCACCTTGCCGATAAAGGTGACCACGGCGCCGGTCTGGTGCGACTGGCTGAGGGCGGCGTATTCGTCGCCCAGGCTGAAGTCGGCGGTTTGTACCCGAATCATCTCAACCTCCGGTTACCGGCGGGAAGAAGGCGACTTCGTCCCCCGACGTAACAGGCGTATCGAGCGGCACTATGGTGTGATTGACCGCCGCCAGCAGCTTGTCGTCGGCCAGCGCCAGCGCCCACTTGTCGCCCCGGGTCAGCAGCGCCTGACGCAGCGACTCCACATCCGCGTAATCGGCGGACACATTGAGCTCATCCTGCCCCACCAGCTCCCGTACCTGAGCGAAAAATACCACCTTGATGGTCATGCCTTGAAATCTCCCGATTTGCCGCCGCGCTTTTCCAGCAGGCGGACGCCTTCGATGCGCATGTCCTTCTGCACCGCCTTGCACATGTCGTAGATGGTCAGCGCCGCCACCGAGGCGGCGGTAAGTGCTTCCATCTCGACCCCGGTCTGGCCGGACAGCTTGCAGTAACTGCTGATTTGTACCCCACCCCGCTCGGCATCCGCCGTCAGCTGCACCTCCACCTTTGACAGCGCCAGCGGATGGCACAGGGGGATCAAGTCGGCGGTTTTCTTGGCCGCCATGATACCGGCGATGCGGGCGGTGGCGAACACGTCCCCCTTGTGGTGCTGGCCGCTCAGGATCAGCTGCAGGGTCTCGTCGGCCATCAGTACCCAGGCTTCGGCCCGCGCCTCGCGTACCGTCACCGCCTTGTCGCTGACATCCACCATGTTGGCCTCGCCCGAGGCGTTGATGTGGGTCAGCTCGCTCATGCGCTCACCAGATGCTGAACGAAGTTGCAGGGCTTGTGGCTCGCGTCGAGCTGCTCGGCCAGAATACCGTTCCAACCGGTGCGGCAGGCCCCGGTGGAGCCCGGCAGGCAGAACACGGCGGTACGGTTGGCCAAACCACCGAGGGCGCGGCTCTGCACCGTCGAGGTGCCCAGTTCCTGATAGGTGATGTGACGGAACAGCTCACCGAATCCGTCGACCTGGGTGTCAAGCAGCGGAAGCACCGCCTCGGGCGTGGTATCGCGGCCGGTAAAGCCGGTGCCGCCGGTGATGATCACCACCTGCACTTCCTTGCTGGCAATCCAGCCGGCAACCAGGGCGCGAATGTCGTACTTGTCGTCCTTGAGGATGACTTTTTCGGCCAGCCGGTGGCCGGCGCCGGTCAGCGCCTCAACCAGATAACGGCCCGAGCTGTCGGTGTCTTCGTTACGGGTGTCGGAAACGGTGAGTACCGCTATGTTCAAAGGCACAAAGGCCGTATCGGCATGGCTCATGAGATCCTCTTTCGCAATCAGAAAAAATATGAATAAGGTGTTACTCGCTCAGGACACCGGCGCTCAGCCGCCGATGGAGGCCAGGTGCGGCGTCATGCCGGTATGGCCCTGATGGAGAAAATGGGTGGCTTTCTTGTCGGCCAGTGCTTCCCGCAACCGCAGTTGCAAGGCCGCCTGTAGACCGTCTTCAGCCAGCAGATCACGCAGGTCCACACCATAGTCCCCAAACAGACACAGGTGCAGCTTGCCCAGCGACGACACCCGCAGCCGATTGCAACTGGCGCAGAAGTCCTTGGCATAGGGCATGATCAGGCCGATCTCGCCCTCGTAATCCGGGTGCCAGAACACCTCGGCCGGACCATCGTTGTGGGCGCGCAATTTCTGTTGCCAGCCCTGTAGCAGCAGCTGCTCCTTGATCAGGGCGCCGCGCACATGGTGACGGTTGAACAGCTCGTCCATTTCGCCGGTCTGCATCAGTTCGATAAACCGCAGCTGGATGGGGTTGTCCTTGATCCATTCCAGAAAACGGCCGAGATCCCCGTCGTTGAGGCCTCGCATCAGCACCGCATTAACCTTGATCTGCTCGAAGCCGGCGTCAAAGGCCGCATCGATGCCCGCCATCACCTCATGAAAGCGGTTCTGGCCGGTGATCTGGTGAAACATGCGCGGGTCCAGGCTGTCGACGCTGACGTTGATGGCAGTCAGGCCGGCACGACGCCAGTCGGCCGCCTGCTTCGCCATGCGATAGCCATTGGTGGTCATGGCCACCTTCTGGATGCCGGGCGTCGCCGCCACGGTTTC
>JBFGZI010000223.1:0-4290 GCA_041586855.1 Oceanisphaera sp.
GTCTATTGCGGTCGGCTGCAGGCCCGCACTCATTACCTCAAAGCGGTCGGCGGCGAGGTGTTTGAGCAGTGCCTCGGCAACAGGAGAGCAGACGGCGTTGCTTTGGCAGACAAAAAGCACAGAAGTCATGGCGGAATCGGGGTCCTGAATGATGGCCACATCATATATATGGGCCTTCGTATGTCAACGACATCGACGACATACGTCATCATGCTGTCATCTTGTTGGGTTAGTTGCGACATAAAAAAGCCCCGATGCCGCAGGGGCATCGGGGCTTTATGGTTTGCCTTGTAACAGGCTAGCGGTTATTTGGAAGCCAGCTCGGCCACTCCTTCTTCTGCCTGCTTGCCGCGGGGCCAGAGGCCAATCACGACCTGCCAGGTCACCGCCAGGGCGCCGATGATAAAGACCACATCACCGAAGGTCCGTACCCAGCGCAGGTTCTGCAGCAGGCCCTGCTGCATGAAGCTTTCGCTGCGGGCATACCAGAGGCCTTCGCTGGCGCTGGCTACAAACTGAATGATACCCACCGGCAGCAAGCTGGTGAACAGCATCAGTACCAGGCCACCGTTCATCCACCAGAAGGCGGTTTTCATCAGCGACTCGTTAAACACCATGTTGGGACGGATATAGCGCAGTACCAGCAGGGTGAAGCCCAGAGCCAGGAAGCCATAAACACCGAACAGGGCCGCGTGAGCATGGGTGGCCGTGGTGTTCAGACCCTGGATATAGTAGAGCGCGACCGGCGGGTTGATCATGAAGCCCATGACACCGGCACCGAGCATGTTCCAGAAGGCCACGGCCACGAAGAACATCAGCGGCCACTTCACATTGTCCATCCAGGGAGCGCGTTTTTTCAGGCTCCAGTGTTCCCAGGCTTCATAACCCAGCACTATCAGGGGTACCACTTCCAGGGCGCTGAAGGTGGCGCCTACCGCCATCACCGGGGTGGTGGTGCCGGAGAAGTACATGTGATGGAAGGTACCCGGAATACCACCGAGCATGAACAGCGAGGCGGAGGCCAGGCTGGCGGTGGTGGCCATGCGCTTGGATACCAGACCCATGCTGCAGAAAATAAAGGCCAGAGAGGTGGTGGCAAATACTTCAAAGAAGCCTTCCACCCACAGGTGCACTATCCACCAGCGCCAGAATTCCATCACCGAGATATGGGTGCGTTCGCCATAGAAGAAGCCGGCACCATAAAACAGGCCGATGGCGGCACAGGAGGCCGTCAACAGGGCCAGCAGGTGCTTGTCGCCGCCGGGTTGGCGCAGGGCAGGCACCACACCGCGCAGCATCAGTACCAGCCACAGTACAATACCGACGAACTTGCCAATCTGCCACAGGCGACCCAGGTCGACATATTCATAACCCTGATGGCCCAGCCAGAAGTTCAGGTTGGCAGGCATGATTTGGGCAATGGCCAGGTAGTTACCGGCGAAGCTGGCAACCACCACGGCGACCAGCGCCCAGAACAGCACATCGACACCCAGCTTCTGAAACTTGGGATCCTTGCCACCGTTGATAATGGGAGCGAGGAACAGGCCGGCGGCGAGGAAGCCGGTGGCAATCCAGAACAGGGCGCTTTGCAGGTGCCAGGTACGTGTCAGGGTATAGGGGAACCACTTGGATATCTCAATACCGTAGAAATGCTGACCTTCTACCGTGTAATGGGCAGTCAGACCTCCCATCAGTACCTGGAAGGTGAACAGGGCGACCACCAGGAACAGGTATTTGCCCAGCGCCTTTTGTGACGGTGTCAGTTTGAAGCTGGTCAGGGGATCTTTGGCCGGGGCTTGCGGTTCTTTCTCGTCTTCCTTGCGCAGGAAGGACCAGGCCCAGACCAGGCCGCCGATACCGGCGATCAGCAGTACCACACTGGTGATGGACCAGATGATGTTTTCTGCGGTCGGAACGTTATCGATCAGCGGCTCAGGGGGCCAGTTGTTGGTATAGGTGGCTTCACCGGCGGTACGTTCGGTGGCAGCGGCCCAGGCGGTCCAGAAGAAGAATTTACTCATATCCGCGCGACGCTCGGCGCTCGGCAGAGTATCTTCCTTCATGGCATAGCTTTGGCGGGTGCTCCGTAGCTCGGGATCATTGCTGAACAAGCGGCTGTAATAGTCGGCGGTATCGGCCATGGCCTGAGCGCGACGTTCGGAGATCACCAGCACACCGTCGGCGTCATTGTAGGTGTTGGTGCGGTATTCCTTCTTCAGCCGATGTTGCAGCACGGCCTGCTGCTCGTCGTCCAGGTTGGCGTAATGGGTGCCGAACTCGTCGAGCGCCGCAAGATCCATCCAGGCCATCAGCTCACGGTGCAGCCAGTCGGCGGTCCAGTCCGGTGCCTGATAGGCACCATGGCCCCAGATCGAACCGAGCTGCATGCCACCGACCGATTGCCAGGCGGTCTGGCCATCGAGAATTTTTTCTTCGGTCATCAACAGCTGGCCACTGGTGGTGACTACTTTGTCCGGAATGGGCGGAGCCACCCGATAGACTTCCCGGCCAAAATAGCCGAGTACTCCAAAGGTAATGCCGAGAACGACGAGTAATATCGTCCATAGGCGACGATAGTTAGCCATGTTGCACCTCCTGGTGCTTGTTGGAATTGGAAAGGTAGTCCTGGTCGAACAGCAGGTTGTTCTCCAGGTGAATGTGTAGCATTAAATCGTCTTTGAACTCGGCCAGTCCGGCATAGAGTGCGCGCCAGGTATTGCAGGCCCCCGGCGGCAGTTCCAGCTCCTTGGCCAAACGCATCATCCGGGCCAGGGCTTCGCCATGTTCGTCATGTTCCAGACGCATAATGGTGATGGGACCGCGGGCCTGGTCAGCCAGGCTGCGTCTGAGCATGGGGAACAGAATTTGCTCTTCCTTTTGCATGTGGCTTTCCAGTTCCTGACGCATGGCGTCCAGATGATCCGCGAGGCCCGACGGGCAAAGAGGGTTATTTTCGTGTACCGCCTCTACCCGACGGGCAAGGCGCAGCAACTCTAGCAATTGCTCCCGGTGAACCGCATGATATCGATCAAGAACATGGTCGATAAGCTGGTCGATACTGGCCTCGGCCCAGTTGGTGCCGTCCTGATTACGGGCCGTCAGCAACTCCAGTTGGGCCAGCACTTCGGCGGCGTCCAGGCCGCGCTCGGCCAGCGCTTCGCTCAGCAGAACCTTGCCGTCGCAGCAATAACTCAGCTGGTAATGATGAAATAGCCGGGTGGCGCCCGGAATGTCCCTGGCCAGTGAGCCGAGGGAGTGATTGAGCAGGCTCATGGTATTGCTCCTTGATTGGGGTAACCTGCTCAATAATTTGCAATCTATATGCCAGTTTTCAAATCATTGATAATGATGATGTTTTTATTTTAATGGTTATTTTTACCCTATTTCTGTAGGGTAGATAAAACCCTTTAATGGTGATAAATACCCTATGCTTTACGACATTCTGCTGGCGGATCTGGCCACCGAGCTGCCCAGCGCGGTACGGCTGCAAAGTCTGGTGCGCATATTGCGTGAGCACTTTCGTTGCGGAGCCGTGTGTCTGCTCAGGCTGAACGGCGAGGTGCTGAGCCCGATGGCGGTAGACGGCCTGGTGCGCGAGGCGCTGGGCCGACGCTTTGTGGTAGATCAGCATCCCCGGCTGGCCGCCATTCTGGCCAGTCGCAGCACTGTGGCTTTTGCCCCCGATTCGCCCTTGCCCGATCCTTACGATGGCCTGCTGGAACATCATGTGGGCGAGGCGCTGCCGGTGCACGACTGCATGGGCATCAGCCTGTATCTGGACGGTGAACTGTGGGGCGCCCTGACGCTGGACGCGCTGACGGCGGGCACCTTTGACCGGGATGCCCGGGATCAGTTACAACGGCTGGCGCTGACCGCCGCTGCCGCGGTGCGCATGACCCGGCTGGAGCAGGATATGCGGGCGCTCCGGCTGGCCCGGCAGGATGCACCGGCCCTGTTGAACGAGCGGCAGGAAGGTGAAATTCTGGGCCAGAGCACTCAGCTCAAACGACTGCTGCACGAGCTGGACGTGGTGGCAGACTCGGAGCTGCCGGTGCTGCTGACCGGCGAAACCGGCGTCGGCAAGGATCTGTTGGCTCGCCGTTTGCACCAGCAATCCCGCCGTCGCCAACAGCCGCTGGTGCAGGTCAACTGCGCCGCCCTGCCCGAATCCCTGGCCGAAAGCGAGTTGTTCGGCCATGTAAAAGGGGCCTTTTCCGGAGCCGATGCCGCTCGGCCCGGGCGCTTTGAAGCCGCCGACGGCGGCACCCTGTTTCTCGATGAAGTGGGCGA
>JBFGZI010000224.1:0-4263 GCA_041586855.1 Oceanisphaera sp.
CGGCGAGTCGGCGGAGCGGACCCTTTGTCCTACTTTTGCAAAGCAACCGAATAGATCAGTTATTTAATCAGTTTGGTATGATCGCCATGGATGGCGGGAATGCCTGGACGGCAGGAGCACTTCCCGGCCGCGCCAAGGATGGCGCGGCTGAGCCTACACGGATGTATTTACGGCGGTCGGCGGAGCGGGCCCTTTGGCCTCTTTTTCGCGGGCTGTTTCAAATCGGCTGAGCCGGTTTTATTTTTCAGCCGTCGGCTCTCTTCAGCCACTCCAGTTTCCAGTCGGCGGCCTTGTCTTGGGCCAGGGTGTCTTTCAGTCGTGGTAGCAGCTCGGTCAGCTGTTCATCCAGCTTCCAGGGCGGATTCAGCACTATCATGCCCGAACCGTACATGCCGAAGTCGTCGGCCTGCGCACTCACGCTGAGCTCGGCGCACAGCACCTGATCGAAGCCACAGTTGGCCAACGCCTCCTTGAGGGCGCCGCTGCGATCGACCGCCTTGGCCAGCAGCGGATACCAGATGGCATAGATGCCGATGGGCCAGCGTTTATAAGCCTTGGCCAGGGTGCTGGCCACGGTCTGATAATCTTCTTTCAGCTCGTAGGGCGGATCAATCAGCACCAGGCCGCGTCTGGGGGTGGGCGGCAGCAGCGCCGGTAGTCCTTCGAAGCCATTGCGATGGTGAATGGCGACGCCGTGCCCCATATTCTGGCGCAGGATCTCCACTTCGTTATGGTGCAGCTCCATCAGCGTCAGGCTGTCCTGCGGTCGCTGAAAGTGCTCTGCCACCTTGGGTGAGCCAGGGTAGAAGTCCAGCGCATCACCCGAGTTCATGGCCTCGATAGCGGCAAAGTAACCCGCCAGCTGCGGCCATTTGCGGCGCTGTTGCCACAGGGGCGCTATGCCGGTCAGGTATTCCGCCTTTTTCTGGGTCCATTCGTGATCCAGGGCATAGCCGCCGGCACCGGCATGGGTGTCGATATAGCAATATCCCTTGTCCTTGACGCTGAGCGCCTCGAGGATAAAGGCCTGCACGGCGTGTTTGAGTACATCGGCGTGGTTGCCGGCATGAAAGGCGTGGCGATAGCTAAGCATGAAAATAGTCCGTATTAACCGGCGAGTTTAAGCTGCCACAGCGGCGCGTCGGCCACCTGCAGCAGGGTGAGATAGGTGAGCAGGCTGCCGCTGCCGGGCCGGGGCGGATGTTGCGCCAGCACCTGCAGCAGTTCCTGCTGTTGCCAGCGTTCGAGCTCCAGCTCGTGCTGCAGCAACTGCAGGTAATCGTCGTTGTCGATCCGCGTCTTGAGCCGGCGGCGCAGCGCGCGCCACTGGTCGAACAGCCCCCGACGCGCTTGCAGCAGCGGCAAAAAATGCGCGGAATCGGCACCAAGCCCGCGTTCTTCCAGCATCAGCAGCAACAACAGCAGGTTGACGTTGGCGCCGTGCTCGTCCTGTAGTTGCAGGCAGGCCTGAGCCACGCCGGGGCGAGCATAATGTTGCTCGCTGAACTGCCAGAGCTGCTCGGCGTCGGGCAGTCTCATGCCTGCTCCAGCTCTTCCAGTTGCTCCTGCAGCTCCAGCCACTCGGCTTCCGCCTCGGCCAGTTTTTGTTGCAGGGGGATCTGTGCCTTCAGCAGTTGCTGCAAGCTGGCTTTTTGCTCGGCGGCGTAAATGTCCGGGTCGGCCAGGCTCTGCTCTATATCGGCCAGTTGTTGCTGGCACTGCTCCATCTGCTGTTCGAGCCTGGTAATGGCCTTGCGCAGCGGCTGGGTCTGCTGGCGCAGTTCGGCCTGACGGCGTTTTTCCGCCTTGCGATTCTGGGCCGAATTGTCGCCGGCCGTGCTGACTGACTCGGGCTGGGCGGCCTTGTCCTGGGCCACCAGCCACTGATGGTAATCCTCGATATCGCCGTCGAACGGCTGCACCCGGCCGCCGTCCACCAGATAGAACTCGTCGGTGGTGGCGCGCAGCAGGTGGCGGTCGTGAGAAACGATAACCATGGCGCCCTCGAAGACCTGCAGCGCCAGGGTCAGCGCCTCACGCATGTCCAGGTCCAGGTGGTTGGTGGGTTCATCCAGCAACAGCAGGTTGGGGCGCTGGTAGACGATCAGCGCCAGCACCAGCCGGGCTTTTTCGCCGCCGGAGAAGGGGCCGACCGGATCCTTGACCTGATCGCCTCTGAAGTCGAAGCCACCCAGATAATCGCGCAGGCTCTGTTCTGTGGCCTTGGGGTCGAGTCGGGCCAGGTGGGTGAGCGGTGATTCTTCCAGGTGCAGGCTTTCCAGCTGGTGCTGGGCAAAATACCCCAGAGAGATGCCGTTGCTGGCTTCCAGCTTGCCCGACATGGGCTTCAGCTCGCCGGACAGCAGCTTGATAAAGGTGGACTTGCCGGCGCCGTTGCGACCCAGCAGGCCGATGCGGGAGCCGGGCACCAGGTTGAGCTTGATATCGGACAATATCGCCTTGCCGTCGTAGCCGGCAGACAGCTTTTCCATCGCGATCAGCGGTATCGGCAGGCTGGCGGGCGGCCGAAAGCTGAAACTGAACGGCGAGTCCACATGGGCCGGCAGAATCTTCTCCATCCGCTCCATGGCCTTGAGTCGGCTCTGGGCCTGCTTGGCCTTGCTCGCCTTGTAGCGAAAGCGGTCCACGTAGTCCTGCATGTGGCTGAGAGCACGTTGCTGCTTCTCGAACATGGACTGCTGTAATGCCAGCTGCTCGGCGCGCATACGCTCGAAGTCGGAATAGTTGCCGGTGTATTCGTTGAGCAGGCTGTTTTCGATGTGGATGATGCGATTGACCACGGCATCGAGAAAGTCCCGATCGTGGGAGATCAGGATCAGGGTGCCTTCATAGCTGTTCAGCCAGCGCTCCAGCCAGATCACCGCGTCCAGATCCAGGTGGTTGGTGGGTTCATCCAGCAGCAGCAGGTCGGAACGACAGATCAGCGCCTGGGCCAGGTTGAGACGCATGCGCCAGCCACCGGAAAAGGCGCTGACCGGGCGGCCCTGGGCTTCGTTGGAAAAGCCGAGTCCGTGCAGCAATTCGGCGGCGCGGGCATGAACATGGTAGCCGCCGTGAATATCGAGCCGACCGTGCAGCTCGGCGATGGCAATGCCGTCGTGGCGGTCTTCGGCCTGCTCCAGCTCTTTGCACAGGCGACGATATTCCCGATCGCCGTCAATCACGTAATCCAGCGCCGAGCAGCTCAGGGCCGGCGTTTCCTGGGCTACGCTGGCCAGTTGCCAGTCGGCGGGCATATTGAACTGGCCGCTGTCGATGCCGAGTTCGCCCTTGAACAGGGCGAACAGGGTGGACTTGCCACAGCCGTTTTTCCCCACCAGACCTACCTTCTGGCCGCCGTGAATGGTGGCGTTGGCATCTTTTAACAGGGGGCGGCCGCCCCGGAGGAGTTCAATCTGGTTGAGGGTGATCATAGGATCCTGACTTGTGACAAAAACGCCATTTTACCCGGTTTTACCGCTCTGATGACAGGGGCTTCCCAACCAGTGGCGACAATCTTGTTCAAATTGCGGCACCGAGGCAAAGCCATGGTCCTGTACCAGTTGCTCGAGGTTCGGGCTTTTGGCCAGATCGCGCAGTACCAGCAAGAGGGCGCACTGACGGCGAAAGCTGTCTGCGTCGCAGCCGAAGCGGCGGCGAAACTCGGCCTGTTGTGCCGAGGCCAGGGTAAAGGCGGTGGGGTTGGCGGTGACCAACTGCTGCAGCGGCGGCTGTGAGGCGACCGGCAGCAGGGTCTGCAGTTGCAGTTCATCGTGCAGCATCCGGCACAGGCGGCCGTGGGCGCCTTGCCAGTCCTGCTCACCCGGCCAGTCGGCCAGGCGGGCGGCAATGGCGACCAGCAGGGGGGAGGGGGCCAGCCTGCCGACACGGCTGGGCTGCACCAGCCGGGGTGAAAACTCGACCCGGCTCAGCCGGCTGTGGGCAAAGCCATGCCAGGCAAACAGGGTATCGGCGGGCAGAAAGGCAGCCTCGCCCTCGACCAGCGGATAATAATGGCGGCCCAGCTGCAGCAGCCCGGCGCCCTGGTGCATCAGCAGCAGTACGCCTTTGATGTGACGCTGGCGTTTGCCTGGCACCAGGTGAGGCAGATCAAGAAGCTGATGATGAATGCTGTAATGGGCGGTTGTGGTCATTGTAGTAGGTTCATTTTTGGCGGAGAATTCGGGGTCAGGTTTGTCGTTCAGGATGTAAAACCATGGAAACCCGTCGTAAGAAGCGCTTCATTGCCGGGGCCGTCTGCCC
>JBFGZI010000225.1:0-4220 GCA_041586855.1 Oceanisphaera sp.
ACCCGCAGGGCAGCGCTTGTGGGGTCTTGCTACTGCGTTATCGCTTATTTATGTAGAGTGACTACATGGCATAAGCGCTGCCTTGTATCAAGACCCCACAAACTGCTGCAAAAATCATCTCGAAAGGTCAACAGACCCTAATCTGTAAAACTAACTGATCTATTTAGCTGCCCCGTAAAGGTCGAACGAAAGGTCTACTCCACCGACACGCTGCAAGCACCTCCATGTGGCGCTCAGCACATGACTTCCTGTCATGTGATGGTCGCTGGAGTAGAACCCTTCATCCGCCCCTCTGCTGCCGCGTCGCCTGTGGGAGCGCCCTGCAGACAACTCGGTGCTTAAGGAGAGGCAACAGAGATCGGCTCCCACGACTGTGAAATGCCAAGGATGGCATTTCCCGAGCCCCCATGGATGGGTCTATGGCGTATCGTGGGAGGTGACTCTGTTTCCTCTCGTGTCCAGCTTTGAAATAGATCATATTTTTACTTGGATTGGTATAAGCAGAAAGTCCTTAATCGAGCGGTATCACCTTGCCGATATAGGGCAGGTTGCGATACAGCTGGGCGTAGTCGATGCCGTAGCCGACCACGAATTCGTCGGGAATGGTAAAGCCGATCCAGTCTACCGGCACCTGCACTTCGCGTCGCTCGGGCTTGTCGAGCAGGGAGCAGATGGTCAGCGAGGCCGGGTTGCGCAGCGACAGTATCTCCCTGACCTTGCTCAGGGTGTAGCCGGTGTCGATGATGTCTTCGACAATCAACACATGCTTGCCGTGGATCTCGTCGTCCAGATCCTTGAGGATCCTCACGTCACGGTTGCTTTCCATGCTGCTGCCGTAGCTGGAAGCGGTCATGAAATCGAGCCGTACCGGCAGGGTAAGCTGACGACACAAATCGGCCATAAACACACAGGAGCCGCGCAGTAACCCGACCATCACCAGCTCGTCAACTCCCCGATAATGAGCGTTGATCTGCTCGCCCAGGGCCTGGATCCTGGCGTTTACTTCATCGGTGCCGATCAGGATATCTACTCTGTGTTTCATTTTTAGCTCCGCTCGGATCTGAAAATCCCGACTGTGATTAAAGCGGTATTCTAGCGGAATTCTCGCTTATCTTCATATCCAGCGTGAGGGGTGAATGGTGAAGGGAGGCGTTAACGGCGCCGAACACCAGGCTCAACATCGAACTTGCAGGTGTGGGTTTTACTCCTCACGTCTTACCCCTCACACTTCACGGTCACTTATGGCCGTAACCCCAGCGCGGCACCAGCTGCTGATCCACCTCGAGGTGATCCAGAATGCGCGCCACCATGAAGTCGACCAGATCCGCTATGGTGCGCGGCTGATGATAAAACCCCGGCGACGCCGGCATTATGGTCACCCCCAGCCGCGCCAGCTTGAGCAGATTTTCCAGATGCAGTGCCGAAAAGGGCGACTCTCGCGGCACCAGGATCAACTGGCCCTTTTCCTTGATCACCACATCGGCGGCCCGCTCGATCAGATTGTCCGACGATCCCATGGCGATGGAGGCCACTGTGCCCATGGAGCAGGGGCAGATCACCATACGCCGGGGCGCGCCCGAGCCGGAAGCCACCGGCGAAAACCATTCTTCCTTGCCGTAGACCCTGAGCTGATCCGGCGCCGCCTGATAACGCTCGGTCAGCAGGGCCGCCACTTGTTCCGGCTTGCCCGGCCACTGCTCGCCTTCTTCGGTGGCCAGTACCACCCGGGCGGCGCTGGACACCAAGAGGTGCACCTGAATGCCGGCGGCCAGCAGTCGCCCCAGCAGCGCCAGCGCATAAGGGGCGCCGGACGCGCCGGACAGGGCCAGGGTGATTTGTCGATGACGCGGGTATTTATGCGCAGACATGAGCCGCCTCCAGTGCCTGCAGCAGGCGGTCGTGAATGCCGCCGAAGCCGCCGTTGCTCATCACCAGTATCTGATCGCCCGGCTGTGCCGCTTCGATCAGGGCGGAGATCAGCGCGTCCAGCTCCTCGAAGACTCGTCCCCGGGGGCAGAGATCGGCCACCGCCGTCAGATCCCAGTTCAGGCCCGGGGGCCGGAACAGATAGGTCTGATCCGCCAATTGCAGCGAGTCTGCCAGGGGTTGCTGGTGCACGCCCATCTTCATGGTGTTGGAGCGCGGCTCCAGCACCGCCAGTACCCGGCCACCTGCTTGAGCCTTAACCTGAGCCTTGAGCCCGGCCAGAGTCCATTCGATGGCGGTGGGATGATGGGCAAAGTCGTCCCATACCCGAATGCCTGCCACCTCGCCTTTCAGCTCCATGCGACGCTTCGGCGACACGAAGAGGCACAGGGCCTTGATGGCTTCCGCCACCGGCACTCCCGCATGACGGGCCGCGGCCAACGCCATCAGGCCGTTGTGCACGTTATGCAGGCCGATACAGCCCCAGCGCACCTCGCCGACCGGTTTTCCGTCGAGCAGCACCACAAAATGGCCGCCATCGGCTTGCAAGGGCTCGGCCTGCCACAGACCCTCTTCGCCCAGATATTCCAATTCGCTCCAGCACCCCATGGCCAGCACCTGGTCCAATGCCGGCGTCCGGGTCGGGACCAGCACCCGGCCATGGCCAGGCACCATCCGCAGCAGATGATGAAACTGCCGCTGGATCGCCGCCAAATCGTCGAAAATATCCGCATGATCGAATTCGAGATTGTTGAGGATCAGGGTGCTGGGGCGATAGTGGACAAACTTGGAGCGCTTGTCGAAGAAGGCGCTGTCGTATTCGTCGGCCTCGATCACGAAGAAGGGGGCCTCGCCCAGGCGGGCGGACACCTCGAAGTTGCCGGGCACGCCACCGATCAGAAAGCCCGGCGCAAGGCCACAGTCTTCCAGGATCCAGGCCAGCATGCCGGCAGTCGTGGTTTTGCCATGAGTGCCGGCCACCGCCAGCACCCAGCGATCCTGCAGCACATGCTCCAGCAGCCACTGGGGGCCCGAGGTATAGGGAATGCGACGATCCAGCATCGCCTCCACGCAGGGGTTGCCCCGACTCATGGCATTGCCCACCACCACCAGATCCGGCGCCGGATCCAACTGGGCGGGATCGTAGCCTTCAATCAGTTCGATGCCCTGCTGCTCGAGTTGGGTACTCATCGGCGGATAGACGTTGGCGTCGCTGCCGGTGACTCTATAGCCCAGCTGTTTGGCCAGTACCGCCAGCCCGCCCATGAAGGTGCCGCAGATACCGAGAATATGAATGTGCATAAAATGCCCCTGGCTGCTGTATTGAGCGCATTCTAACAATCCACCGTCGCTTTGGGCACTTGTATGGTGATCTCTGCGACAGCGGTTATAATATGACGCCTTAATAACCGTTACCCATTTGTATAACAGATGTCTCCCGGTAAGGGTGGTAAACTCGGTTATCAACCCGTCACAGACAACACTAAAGGAAACGTCATGAGCCTGAACCAGGTACCGGCCGGAAAGAGCCTGCCCGAAGATATCTATGTAGTGATCGAAATCCCGCAGAATGCCGATCCCATCAAATATGAAGTAGATAAAGACACTGGTGCGATTTTTGTCGACCGTTTCATGTCTACCCCCATGTTCTATCCCTGCAACTACGGCTACGTAAACCAGACCCTGTCTCTGGATGGCGACCCGGTTGACGTGCTGGTACCCACTCCGCATCCGCTGGTGCCCGGCTCCGTGATCCGCTGCCGCCCGGTTGGCGTACTGAAGATGACCGACGAGTCCGGTGAAGACGCCAAGATAGTCGCAGTGCCACACAGCAAGCTGACCAAGGAATACGACCATATTCAGGACGTCAACGACCTGCCCGAGCTGCTCAAGGCCCAGATCAAGCACTTCTTCGAGCGCTACAAGGAGCTGGAAGCCAACAAGTGGGTGAAAGTGGAAGGCTGGGAAGACAAGGCGTCTGCCGTTGCCGAGATCATCAGCTCTGCCGAGCGTTACAACAAGGCCTGATTGCCTGCTGGTGACAAAACGCAAAAAAGAGCACTTCGGTGCTCTTTTTTATGTCGGCGACGGACGCTACAGACAGAAGATATTATACCAATCTGAATAAAGATATGATCTTTCTCAAGTCCGAACTCAGAGGCAACACAGCCGGTTCCCACGACACGCCACTGGTAAGTGATACTCACCGTTGCAGCCTACTGCGAACATTCACCGGATGTTCGGTCAGGCTGCAACCGTTCGTCACGGCGAGACAAGCTCGCCCCCTGAGGGCT
>JBFGZI010000226.1:0-4153 GCA_041586855.1 Oceanisphaera sp.
GATAAACATCATGCTGGTGATACTGCTGTTGCTCGGCGGTTGTAGCGGGACCCCGGTCCAATACCACAGCGAACGGGAAATACCCGAAGGGCCGGGTCTGCTGACCGGCGCCGACGGGGCTTACCTGTACCAAAGGTAAAGTTGGCTTTCAGCACTCGCCAACGCCGAACAAAGGGCCAGCTCCGCCGACACGCCGTGAATACCTCCATGTAGGCTCAGCCGCACCATCCGTGGTGCGGATGGTCGGCTGAGCAGATCCCTTTGTCCTCCCTGATGCCGCAGAGTCATTTGTTGGCACTGTCTACAGGCAACTCGAAGCTCTGAGTTCGGATTTGAGAAAGATCAGATTTTTATTCAGATTGGTATCACTCGGTGTTCAAGAAGAGGCAACAGAGATCGCCTCCCACGACCGTGAAATGCCATGGACGGCATTTCCGAGCCCCCATGGATGGGTTCATGGCGAGTCGAGGGAGACGGCTCTGTTGCCTCTGGCCTGGGGTCTCAATATGGTATCAGGCGCCCAGCGCCTGACGTACCTGCCGGATGGAGTCGTCCTGCAGTTTGGCGTAGAGGCCGAACTCATCGATCACCGGGCAATCCAGGGCCTGCTCCAGGGCGGCCTGGTTGGCATTCTGGGCATAGGCCTGATGCTGGTTGCCTCCCAGGTTGGACTGGAAAATACCGGCGGCGCTGACCGGCAGAAAGTCTTCATAGATGATGGGGCTGGCCTTTACCAGGCCGGCCTCGATCAGTGCCTCGATATCCTGCTCATGACTGGCGCTTTCTTTGCGCTCTGACTGCCGGCGCCCGGCTTCGGTCAGGCCATAGCGGAAATAGCCCAGTTGTTGTGTGCGCAGGCTGTCTTCATCGTCCGGAAAATCGGCGAACACCTCCGCCAGCTGGCGCTGATGGGCCTCGTTATCGATCTCGGCCGGCGCCTGGCGCGAGCGATTGAGCAGTTCGTCGTAGAGAGTGCGGCCCTTGGGGGTAAGCGCCATGCCGCGCTGTTCGATTTCACCGAAGCGAGCGGTATGGGTGCCGGCCTGTTCGCCGGCAAAGCGAACCGGCTCTTCCAGCGCGGTAAAACTGGTCTGGCGTAGCAGTATGGGGCAGCGGCGGCGGGGCGGGCCTTCGATCAGCGCCTTGGGGTTGATGCCCAGGTTGGGCATCTGCTGCTGCACGCTGTCGATGTCCAGGGTTCTCGGCGTCAGGTGGTTGATATGGGGACCACGGAAGCAGACCACATCGGCGATGAGTCGGTGGGCGTCCTGCAGGGCCTGGTAGCTGGCCAGATCGACGGTGGCATTCTGGTGCCAGCGGAAGGTCTCCAGCACCTCGGCCACGAAGTGGCGGGCCTGCTCTTCGGTCAGGCCACCCTGGTCTTCGGCCTGGGCGACCAGCACTCGCGCCTGGGCGGTAAAGATATCGCGCGCGGCCAGTATCTCGGCCGCACGCGCTCGCAGGGCATCATCTTCAATCAGCTCCAGGCGCAGCAGCGAGGTGAAAATCCGGAACGGATTGCGCCGCAGCGAGGCTTCATCGGTGGGGCGAAAGGCAGTGGAATGCACCGGCACCCCGGCTTCGGACAAGTCGTAATAGCTGACCGGGTGCATGCCCATGATGGCGAAGACCCGGCGCAGCATCTTGAGCTCGGCGGCAGTACCTACCCGAATGGCCCCATGGCGTTCCAGACTCAGTCGGTCCAGCTCACCGTTTTCCTGCAATTGTTGTTGTAGCGCCGGCTCGGCGGCCAGCACCTGATCGTTTACCTCGGCCACCAGCTGCATCAGGGTGCCGTACTGAGGTACTTCCTGCTGGTACATGCGAGACATGGATTCGGAAAACAGGGTGCGGATATCGTCCGCGGGCAAGAAAGAGTCGTGCGTCATGATGCTGATGTCCTTTGACCAGTGAGATGGTGATACCCAACTTTAATACCAGAACCCGGGTGATGACAAACGGCAACTGCTCACGAACCCATTCCAAACAGGAATGGATTATGGCCGGGCTTGTGGGCGAGAAGGCGGAGTCCGGTCAGTATCGCTGCTGAACGGTGACAGCGCTATATGCCTCTATGATGTGCTGAACGTCCGTTTCCCGGCCCTGTTGCACTCGTTGATAATGGCCGAGTGTCTTGCTCCGGTACCGGGAGGCGGTGTCGGCCTGTTCGGGGCTGTGGGCAAGCCAGATCTGTTCGCCGACGGCACTCACCCTGCTCTGGTGTTGCATGTCGTCGGTCCGGGTCGACACCAGAAGAATCTCGTAGAAGCGCCGGTTTTCTTCCAGCAGCCGCTCTTGTTGCAGCTGAAGGTCCAGTCGGATCAGTTGCTGCCGCAAGGTGAACTGATGATGGACAGGACACAGCAGGAAGTCGATGTTGGCATCAGGATTACCCCGATGAATGGCGCTCACCAGCTGCACCATCAAATCGCCACCTACACCGGCGATGATCACCAGCTGCTTACCATCATGATGAGACAGGGGGAGGGAGGTCACATCGATGCAGTGAAGCTGCCATGCCGACAGGGAAGCGGATGGCGATGCCGATGTTGATGGCGGTGAGGCCATCTCCGGATAAAAGCGGCGCAACCGGATTTCCAGCTCGTCCATCAGCTCGGGCACGATATCGACGAAGTGAATAAAAGGCGCCGCATGACGGGATAATAAAGAGGCGCCCAGTAAACCGTGGTCACAGCAACAATCCCAGATATGGGTATAGCCCGGTCCGACCATGGCTGCTATTTGCGTGAGTCGTTTGCCGATTTTCATGATGAGCGCCTGCGGTGTAAAGCGGCGCAGTATATCAGCGTCGGCCGGTCTTGCGTATTGGCGGTGCATCGATGGCTATTCTGACGGTGGTGTGATAACAAGGTCGGGACAACAGATTCATATGGGGGCGTTTATGTGGGAAGTCATGGTGATATTGGGGCTGACGCTGATGGCGGGCATGGCGATGCCGTTCGGTGCCCTGGTCGGCTGCAAGGAGCATATTCATCCGGACTGGCTGGAAAACGAATTTCGCCATTCTGTGGTGGCCTTCGGCGGCGGGGCCCTGTTGTCGGCAGTGGCGCTGGTGCTGGTACCCGAGGGCGCCTCTCATCTCGATATGACGACGGTTGCCTTGTATTTCTGTGGCGGTGGCCTGACCTTCATGGCGCTGGATGTGTTGCTGTACAAACTCAATACCCCGGCCAGTCAGCTGGCGGCCATGCTGTCGGACTTTATTCCGGAATCGCTGGCGCTGGGGGCGGCGCTGGCGCTGGGAGGAACCGGCAGCGCCCTGTTACTGGCCGGTTTGATGGCGTTGCAGAATATGCCGGAAGGATTTAATGCCTACCGGGAACTGGGCGCTTCTTCTCATTACAGTGGGCGCAGGATTATCACCCTGTTCGCGATGATGGCATTGCTGGGGCCGATTGCGGGATTGTCCGGTTATATCTGGCTGGCGGATTCACCGACGCTGGTGGCCGGTATCATGCTGTTCGCCGCCGGTGGCATCCTCTATTCGGTGTTTCAGGACATAGCCCCCCAGGCGGTGCTGGAAAAACACTGGGCCCCACCGATGGGCGCTGTACTGGGCTTCGTGTTGGGTATTATCGGGCACATGCTGACAACCCATGGGTGAGGTCGACGATGTGAGGCATGAGGCAGGAAGCTCAGGAGTGTTAAAAAGGGAGTAGTCGGCTGCCGTGTACCGGCCGCTTTTGCTATCATGCCCTTTTCAGCGACGAGATTTGCCCACCTTGGACCAGGACGACAGTAGCAGGCTCTTTACCGAACGCTTTACCGAGCTCTTCACAGAACAAGGACCGCTGGCCCGGGCCATCGACGGCTTTAAACCCCGTGCGGCTCAGGTAGAGATGGCGACGGCGGTAGGCCAGGCACTGGACGACAAGGTACCCCTGGTGGTCGAGGCGGGCACAGGTACCGGCAAAACCTATGCCTATCTGGCACCGGTGCTGGCGGCGGGCAAGAGGGTGGTGCTCAGCACAGGATCGCGCAACCTGCAGGAGCAGCTGTTTCATCGCGACTTGCCCACCCTGGTCAAGGCGATGAATTATCACCATCCGGTGGCGCTGCTCAAGGGCCGGGCCAACTACATCTGTCTGGAGCGGCTGGGCCTGCTGAGCGAGAGCGTTCCCATGCTGTCGGC
>JBFGZI010000227.1:0-4151 GCA_041586855.1 Oceanisphaera sp.
GTTTCCAGCTCATGATGTCCTCGCTCGGCCCAACTTCAGCCAAGCATAGACGGCTAGCTAGAGAATCACCGGGCACTGGGGTAGAATTGGACGGTTTTTTGCGCTCAAGGGATCCCTAATGAAAGACTATCTGATTGCACCGTCCATCCTGTCCGCCGACTTCGCCCGCCTGGGGGAAGAAGTGGACCGGGTACTGGCCGCCGGTGCCGATGTGGTGCACTTCGATGTGATGGACAATCACTATGTGCCCAACCTGACCATAGGTCCCATGGTCTGCAAGGCGTTGCGGGATTATGGGGTGAAGGCACCGATAGACGTGCATCTGATGGTCAAGCCGGTGGACAGCCTGGTGCCTGAATTTGCCAAGGCGGGCGCCTCCATCATTACCTTCCATCCCGAAGCGTCCGATCACATCGACCGGACTCTGAGTCTGATCAAGGAACAGGGTTGTCAGGCGGGACTGGTGCTGAACCCGGCCACTTCTCTGCGCTACCTGGATTATGTGATGGACAAGGTGGATGTGATCCTGCTGATGTCGGTCAATCCCGGCTTCGGTGGCCAGTCCTTCATTCCTGCTACCCTGAACAAGCTGCGGGAGGTGCGCCGCCGTATCGATGACAGCGGCCACAATATCCGCCTGGAAATCGACGGAGGCGTCAAGGTCGACAATATCCGCGAGATAGCCGAAGCTGGTGCCGATATGTTCGTGGCCGGCTCCGCTATCTTCAGCCAGCCCGATTACAAGGCGGTCATCGACCAGATGCGCAGCGAACTGGCCAAAGCCCATGGATAAGGTTGAGCTGATCCAGTTCGATCTGGACGGCACCCTGATCGACAGCGTGCCTCAGCTGGCTCTGGCGGTAAACCTGATGCTGAAGCAGTTGGGGCATAACCCGGCGGATGAGCTGGCGGTACGTCACTGGGTGGGTAACGGTGCCGACATGCTGGTGTGGCGGGCCCTCAACGCGGCGCTCGGATGCGAACCGGACGCCACACAGCAGCAAGCGGCGCGCAGGGCGTTCGACGTCGCCTATGAAGGGGTGGCCGAGCATGAGCTGGTGTTTTATCCCGGCGTGCTCGATACCCTGGAGCAGCTGCATCGGGCAGGCAAGACACTGGCTATCGTCACCAACAAGCCTTACCGTTTTGTTCCCGCCATACTGGCGGCGGCGGGCTTGAGCGATTACTTCTCACTGGTGCTGGGTGGTGACAGCCTGGCGCAGAAAAAGCCCGATCCGGCCCCGCTGTTGCATGTGTGTCGTGAACTGAATATCGAGCCGGCGTGCTCCTTGATGATCGGTGATTCCGAAAACGATGTGCTGGCGGCCAAGGCGGCCGGCATGGCGGTGGTGGGTCTGACTTATGGCTACAACTACGGCCGGGATATTGCCGAAAGTCACCCCGATTGGGTGATGAGCGATATTCGCGAGCTGCTCGACCTATTGCTAAAAAATGAACACAGAAAGGATAATCATGGCTAAACCAATTGTTTTCAGCGGCGCCCAGCCTTCCGGGCAGCTGACCATAGGCAACTACATGGGTGCCCTGCGCCAGTGGGTGAAGATGCAGCAGGACTACGACTGCCTGTACTGCATAGTGGACATGCACGCCATTACCGTACGCCAGGATCCGAAAGCCCTGCGCGCCGCCTGCCTGGATGCTGCCGCCCTGTATCTGGCCATCGGTCTGGATCCGGAGCAGAGCACAGTGTTCTTGCAGTCCCATGTGCCGGAGCATGCCGAGCTGGCCTGGGTGCTGAACTGCTATACCCAGTTTGGCGAGCTGTCGCGAATGACCCAGTTCAAGGACAAATCCAGCCGCTATGCCGAAAACATCAACGCCGGCCTGTTCACCTACCCGGCGCTGATGGCCGCGGACATACTGCTGTATCAGACCAGTCAGGTACCAGTGGGTAACGATCAGAAACAGCACCTGGAACTGGCCCGGGACGTGGCCTATCGTTTCAATCAGCTCTACGGTGAGGTATTCACCGTGCCCGAGCCTTTTATTCCCGCAGATGGCGCCCGCATCATGAGCCTGCAGGATCCGACCAAAAAAATGTCCAAGTCCGACGATAACGTCAACAACTTCATCGGTCTGCTGGAAGACCCCAAGGTCATCGCCAAGAAGCTCAAGCGGGCGGTCACCGACTCGCAGGATCCGCCCACAGTGCGTTTCGATGTGGAAAACAAGGCCGGCGTCTCCAATCTGCTGACGCTGATGGCCGGTGCCAGTGGCCGCTCCATTCCCGAGCTGGAGCAGCACTTCGAAGGCAAGATGTACGGTCACCTCAAGACCGAGACTGCCGAAGCGGTATTGGCCATGCTGGAGCCGATTCAGCATCGCTTCCATGAGCTGCGGGAAGATGAAGGAGAGCTGTGCAAGATTTTGACGCTGGGTGCCGACAAGGCCCGGGTCAAAGCTGTACAGACCCTGGAAAAGGTATATGATGTGATTGGCTTTGTACCCAAAAACCGCTAATACTTAAAGGAGCCGTCAAGGCTCCTTTTCGATTGTTTCGCAGATTCGTTTCACCGATTTATTATTTCACCGATTTGATAGTTTTACTGATTCTGTAATTTCACCGACTCGATAACTCACTGGATTACTTCTCATCTATGATAGAAGAAAACACCCTTGATCGGGAATTGACCGACAAGCTGTATTGGCTGCGTAAGTTTCGTATGGCCAAGAATGACAGGACACTGGAATTAATGGTATCCAAAGCCATTGATGATTATCACACTCACTCTGCCGTGGTCGCCGCCATCTACCTGGCCGAATGTCAGCGTGAACGTGAAATGCTGCAGGGACGTTTTCTCGATCAATAAAAGCTGCTTGAGTCAGACAGGTCAATAGCACCTGGCAACTCCGGATGCAGGCTGACATTCAATAGAGACAGGCTGACGTGCAACGTCAGGCCGGGGTGTCGTTATCTCCGGATCTGGCCCATAATTAAGGTATCTCCAGACTCATCGGTTATCTAAATACCGGTATACCGATAGTTGTTCAGAGGAGGAGAAACCCATGATCCTGCAACTGTTCAAACGACGTCGCTGGCTGTTGCCTTTGCTCGGGGTACTGACCTTTGGTTTGATGGCACCTCAGGTGCTGGCAGACAGAGATGATCGCGGCCATGGCCGTGGTTACGAACATGGCTACGACAGGCACTACGGCAAGCACTTCAAGCACCGTAAACACGTCAGGCATCACAGAGCTCATCGTCACTATCGCCAGGCACCACGCAAGGTGAGGGTGGTAGAGCGGTATTATTACCATGAACCGCCTCGCCACTATTATCGTGAGCATCGATCTTCGGGCGCCCATATTTCGGTGACCCTGCCCTTGGGAACCATAGTACACGGTCTGCCCGGCGGTTATGTCAGCTTCAGCCTGGGTGGCGACCCCTACTACTACCACAGCGGTAATTACTATCGTCCCTATCAGCGTGGCTATCGAGTGATTTCCCCGCCATCCGGACACAGGTGGTAATGCCAAACAGCTTAAATAACTGATCTATGTGGTTGCTCTGTAAAGGTCGGACAAAGGGCCCGCTTCACCGACTCGCTCAAGCACCTCCTTGTGACGCTCAGCACATGACGTCCCTGTCATGTGATGGTCGGTGGAGCAGATCCCTTTGCCCTCCTTGATGCTCCGGCGTCGCCTGTTAGCACTGCCTGCGGACAACTCGGTGTTCCAGAAGAGGCAACAGAGAACGGCTTCCACGACCGTGAAATGCCAGGGACGGCATTTCCGAGCCCCCACGGATGGGTTTATGGCGTGTCGAGGGAGGCGGCTGTGTTGCCTCTGCTCAGGGGCCTCAATATGACCAGATCCTTAATGGGATAGGCTTCATTCGTTGAGTTCGGGCAGATTGCGGAATAGCGCCAGTGCTTCCGGATTGGCCAGGGCGCCGATATTTTTCACCGGCTTGCCTTCCACCACGTTGCGCACCGCCAGTTCGACGGTTTTGCCCGATTTGGTTCTGGGTATGTCGGCGACCGCCAGAATTTTTGCCGGAACATGGCGGGGGCTGCACTGGCTGCGAATGCGTCGGCCAATGGCCGCTTTCAGTGCGCCGTTCAGTTCCTCGCCGTCGGCCAGTTTGACGAACAGTAACACCCGCTCATCATTGCGCCAGTGCTGGCCTA
>JBFGZI010000228.1:0-4125 GCA_041586855.1 Oceanisphaera sp.
CGGTTGCCGGCCAGAGAAATGGGCCAGCTGCTGCTGATCGGTCTCTTGATAAGCCTGTCGAGCTCGGTGATCGCACTGGGCTGGGCGGCCATCGTGGCCTGGTGGTTACAGTTGCCGGTGTTTCAGGTGTGGCTGGCCTATGCGCCGGGGGCGGTGGAGGCGATGATTTATCTGGCGCTGGTCACCGGACTGGAACCATCCTGGGTGATCTTTCATCACGTGCTGCGCATTGTGCTGCTCGGCATCACAGCCGGCTGGCTGATGCGCCGGGCTGGCGGGTCAATCAACAACGAAAAAGGGAAGGCGTGAGCCTTCCCCTTACCCCTTACTTCTCACTTCAACGTTTCAGCCCGTTGTTGATATCCACCAGATCCTGCTCGGTCAGGTTACCGGCGGCCTGCTTCAGCTGCAGCTGACTCAGGATGTAGTTGTAGCGCGCGGCAGACAGGTTCTGCTTGGCGTCGTACAGCTGGCGGGTGGCGTTGAGCACATCGACGATGGTGCGGGTGCCCACTTCATAGCCCGCCTCGGTGGCGTCGAGCGCGCTCTGGGCCGAAATGACGAACTGCTCGAAGGCGCGAATAGAACCGGTGGCAGCACTGACGTCGTTGAACGAGGAATATACCTGGCTCTGCACCGAGCGGAAGCTGCGTTCCAGCTGCTCACTGGCGGCCACATAATTGTATTGGGCCTGCTTCACCTGAGAGCTGGTAGCGCCGCCGCTGTATACCGGCAGTTTGAAGGTCAGGCCGACAGTGCCTTCGCTCAGGGTGCCGTCACTGGCGCCGAAGCCTGAACCGCTATTCTTGTAGTCGGTATAGTTGCTGCTCAGGCCGGCGTTCAAATCCAGGGTCGGCAGATGACCGGACTGAGCCAGGCCGATTTGTTCGCTGGCGATGTCTTTGCCGATGCGCTGGCGATGCAGCTCCAGGTTCTGCTCCAGGGCGATCTCCAGCCAGGCGTCGGCGGCGACCACGGAGGCTTGTGGGCTGAATATCTCGGTATCAAGCTTGTTCAACTGGCCGTAGCTCATGTTGGTCAGCTCTCGCAGCGCTTCCCGGGCGTTGTTGACCGCGTTTTCGGCGGCAATTTCTTCGGCCAGAGCTTGGTCAAACTGGGCCTGGGCCTCGTGCACGTCTGTCATGGCGCTCAGGCCCACCTCGAAGCGCTGTTTGGTCTGATCGAGCTGACGACTGACGGCTTCCTTGTTGGCCTGGACGAAACTCAGGGCATCTTCGGCGCTCAGCACGGCAAAATAGGCCTGAGTGGCACGCACAATCAGGGCCTGCTGTACCTGCTTGTAGCTCACCTCTGTCTGGGTGGCGGCTTTCTCCGTAATATCCAGATTGATCCAGCTGGACTTTCGGTATAGTGACTGGCCAAGACTGAGCCCTATATTGGCGGTGGAGCGGTCGTTCTGGTTGCTCTGTATATGGTTGACGCCGGCACCCAGATCAATCTGGGGTAACAGCACTGCGCGGGACTCGTTGATCTTCTCGAAGGCGGCATCACGCTCGGCTTTGGCCTGACGTACCTGGGGATCGTTTTGCGTCGCCTGTTGGTAGATATCCAGCAAGTCTTCGGCCTGGGTCGGGCCTGCCGCACAGAGTAATATCAGGGTCGACAACAGCGTTTTTTTCATGGTGTAGCCTTACAGTTCAGGGTGATCAATTATCAGCCATGCTGGGGACAGGCAGTTGTTTTTGTCTGTTCAGTATAACGATAACATCGCTATTCTTCGTTCGGTATCATGCTGATGGATGGCATCACTGTGCCGAGTGATTCATGAATGAACGTTCATTCACTTATGAGGCCAGTCTAAAATCTGCCAGTCAAATGTCAAGAAAGGAGTCGCCATGAACACAAGAAATCACATCGGTTTTGGCCGGGAAGACATGCAGCTGCTGGCCGAAGAGGTGGGCTACAAGGGCTTTTTCCGTCTGTTGCGCCTGAAGTTGCGGCACAAGCTGTTTGCCGGTGGCTGGAGTGAGGAAATCACCCGCGAGCTGTTTGACCGGGGCCATGCGGCGGCGGTTCTGCCCTATGATCCGGTGCGTGACGAGGTGGTACTGGTGGAACAGTTTCGGGTGGGCGCCGTCCATGCCGAGGGCAGCCCCTGGTTGCTGGAAGTGGTGGCGGGCATAGTGGAAGAGGGCGAGTCGGCAGAGGAAGTCGTACGCCGCGAGGCCGAGGAAGAAGCGGGCCTGACCCTGAACAACCTGACCCGGGTAATGAGTTATTTTACCACTCCCGGTGGCTGCAGCGAGCGCATCACGGTTTTTATCGGCGAAGTGGATGCCAGCCAGGCGGCCAGCCATGCGGGTCTGGCCACCGAGAGTGAAGACATCCGGGTGCATCGCCTGCCCAGAGAGCAGGCGATGCAATGGCTGGCCGAGGGCAGGATAGACAATGCCACCAGTATCATAGCCCTGCAGTGGCTCGAACTGCAGCGTCTCAAGGGGCTGCGGTGACAGAAGAAAGCAGAAGAAGATGAAGGCAGAGGTATAAGGGGCCAGGCTCCCTGAAAACTGTTGTAATGGACGCAGAGGAAGGGCATTCATTACAATGGTGAACATTGGATGAATGCCAGCCCCGGCGTGCCGGTTGTGAGGAGAGTTGAGTTTGATTTCAAGGGGATTCACCCGCAAACATGTACCGGATCTGAAGGCGTTGCAGCGTACCTGCGACGTCAACTATCTGGCCCTGATGAAACTGCTGCCCAGTGGGGCGGCGGTGGGTGAGAGCCTGTCGGTCGGCATCAGTGAACAGGTGCTGTTTGTGTTGCGGGTGCTGGAAACGGCCCCCTACACCTGGCATGTTTCCATCGAGCAATGCACGCCGGGCTTGCCCAGCTTCATGCGCATGAAGGTCAGGGTACGGATGTATCACGATGTGCGTATGGCCGAAGTGTGTGCCAGTCAGCAGATTTTTGCCCTGCAGCCGAGCTATCATTACCCCAATGAAAACATGCATCATCCCAATGAAAAAGAGCAGGTTAACCTCTTTCTGGCCGAGTGGCTGAAATGTTGCCTATACCACGGATTCAGTACGGTCAAACAGCTTTGAACCAGGCCCGCACCCTAGATACCACTGCAGTCAGCCCCCACCGTGCCGACGGCGTAGTGGAGTTGCTGCAAATCACCGATACCCATCTCTTTGCCGATAAAAGCACGGATTTGCTGGGTATTGCCCCCTGGCACAGCTGCCGGGCTGTGGTGGATGCCATTCTCGAAGACGAGCGAACCGGTGGGGCCGGCCGGCGAGACCTTATTTTAGCGACCGGTGACCTGTCGCAGGATCACAGTAATGCCTCTTATCGCCATTTTGCCGATTTGATGGGTGAGCTGGCGCCGCCGGTGTTCTGGTTGCCGGGCAATCACGACGATGCTCCCCTGATGCAGGCCGAGCTGGACAAGGCCGGTGTCAGTAATGCCAAGCACTTGCTGTGCGGGCAGTGGCAGATACTGCTGCTCGACACCCAGATCTCCGGTGAAACCCATGGCGCGCTGTCCGCCTCCCAGCTGGCGTTGCTTGAGCAGGCCATTGAGCGTTATCCGGAACATCATCTGCTGGTGGCAGTGCATCATCAGGCGGTGCCGGTGGGCTGTGCCTGGCTGGATCAGCACAATCTGCGTAATGCGGATGACCTGAGAGCCATCCTGGCCCGTCATGGCGCCTCCCGGGTGGTGTTGTCCGGCCATGTGCATCAGGGCTTCGATCAAAGACACCAGGGCGTGCGCTATCTGGCCAGCCCCTCCACCTGTCTCCAGTTCAAGCCGCTGTCCGACGACTTTGCCCTCGACAGCATGGCACCGGGCTGGCGTGCGCTGTCGCTCTACCCCGATGGTCGCCTCAGCACCCAGGTATGGCGACTGCCGCCCGATGCCTTTGTGCCCGATTTCAGTGCCAAGGGATATTGAGAATGCCAACGCTGTTGTATTTGCACGGTTTCAATTCTTCACCCCGATCCATCAAGGCCCGGCTGATGCAGGAACATCTGCAGCAGAAGCGGCCCGATATTCGTCTTGTCTGTCCGCAACTGGCGGCGACCCCGGCGGCGGCCTGGGCGCAGATAGCGACCATCTGTGACGATATAGAGGGGCCCTTCGGCGTAGCCGGCAGCTC
>JBFGZI010000229.1:0-4102 GCA_041586855.1 Oceanisphaera sp.
CCGCCGGCTCCGGCTTGCCTATCATCAGCACCCGCGCCAGCTCATCACTCTCATCACTATAGAGGCCGATGGAATAGAGCTCGCCCCGGGCCGAACATTCGATGTCGAGGGACAGCACCCGGAACCGCGGACTCCAGTCACCGGGCCTGAGCCTGACCTGGCTGAACTGGCGATAACCGGCAGCGGGCCTCGGCTGTCCGATAAAGTCCACCGAGCCACGGATAAAACGACTGAGCAGAAAGCGTTCGTGCAACCGCAGATCGTCTTCAAACACGCCGGTGCCGTCACGGCGCAAGCACTCGGCGGCCAGCCGGTGATCGGCAATGGTCGTAAAATAAAGTACCGCCACCGGTTGATGTTCCAGGGTCTGCAGGCCGGGCTCGGCCCATTGATGGCCGATGCCGGAGCGCACCAGGCTCTGCACCACCGCATCCCGCCGTTCGGTGGGCACCATCAGTAACGGCCGCTCGCCGGACAGCAGCAGGCGCACCGGGCCCTGTGGAGTACAGAGCCAGTAGATGATTTCGGTGCTGCCGGCCCGGTCTCGGCTGTGACGGGTC
Source organism: Oceanisphaera sp. (assembly GCA_041586855.1). GTDB lineage: Bacteria > Pseudomonadota > Gammaproteobacteria > Enterobacterales > Aeromonadaceae > Oceanimonas. The sequence continues at coordinate 561 of JBFGZI010000229.1, forward strand.
AGGATAAAACCCTGTTCGATGTCGGTCATGGCGGCATTATACTAAAAGGCCCCGTCAATGCGGGGCCTGTCATCTTGGGTAAAGCCGGTCGGGGCTTAGCGGATCAGATCGGTACGCTGAAAGGCATCGCCCAGGGTGCGTGCCAGCTGGCTCAGAATGTCGGCAGACACTGGTACCTTGTTCTTGTCGCTCAGGGTAATGCTGCTCTGCTCGCCCAGGTCGCCGAGCTGAATGCGATATTCCTGCTCGGGAATAGTCAGCGCCGGCAGGCCCAGATCGCGCCACTTGCCCTTGCTCAGACCATCGAATTCCACGTCCACATAGCCCAATGCCTGCTGGCGGTTGGTCAGGTCGAAGCCGAGCTGCGGCAACAGGGTGACCAGTCGTTTCCAGCTTCTATCGTAACCTTCGTCGGTCAGTAAACGACCTGCTACCTGATCCAGAGTCAGCGTGATGGGGCTGCGGTCGAGCAGGTTCTGCTGCTTGGTCAACTCACGCTGATAAGACAACGAGAAGGCATTCAGCATGGCCGCCTCCGCCCGCTGTCGGTCCTGTGCCAGCAGGGTGTCACCAGCGTCGGCGCTCACCTGCACGGCCACCGCACGGCGAACCGCATCCGGCACCAGCTGCCAGCTGAATTGCTGTTTTTCGCTGCCGATGGCCCGGCCATTGCTGCGCCAGCCCTGAGCTGACTGACTGAACTCGGCCTTTTGCCCCTTGAAGAAGGCGTTCAGCGCCTGGCTCAGCTCTTGCTCCAGCGGCTGATCCAGCCGCTGCTGATAAAACCAGAGGCCGCTGCCGCTGTCCATGACTTCGGTGCCGCGCACCAACGGCAGTATCTGGGTGGGCGGACGAACATCCACCGCCTTGCCGGTGACGCCGCCGATGGATCCTTCGGTGGGGGCCGGGATCACGTATTCACTGTTGAAGTCCGGCGCTTCCAGCCCGGCCGGGATCAGCAATGGGGTGGTCCTCAGTTTGGCGTCTTCGTAGTCAAACCCCCGATTCGCCTGCGCACGGGTCTCGGGATTGCTGCAGCCGGCCAGCACACTCATGGCCAGCAGGCCCATTATCATTTTTTTTGAATTCAACGATTTATCCACGCGCTGTTAACTCCGCTTTAATTAACGCTTCCCTTACCTGTTCCTGCCCCGAAGCGTCCAGGGGGATCAAGGGCAAACGCGGCATTGAGGTGTCGATGAGCCCGAGTTCGGCACAGGCCCACTTCACCGGTATGGAATTGGTATCACAAAACAATTGCTGATGCAGTGGCAACAGGCGACGGTTGATCATTTCTGCCTGCACCCAGTCGCCGGTCAGCGCCGTCCAGATGAGCGCCAGATGATCGCTGCCGTCATCGGCGTGAACAGTGCCACTATGCTACCGCTGAATTTAGTAAATTCCGTTAAGGTTCAACTCGGGCTATGGTAGTGGCGGCCCCTTCGGAATACAAGAGAGGCGCTGGAGCCCCTTGCAATTTGTGCTACCATGGCGGCCCTCTTCCCAGACCTTTCGGATAGCCTGATGACGCATCATCTTGTGGTCACCGCCATTGGTGAAAACAGAGCCGGCATCGTGAACGAAGTGGCACGCCAGGTCACCGACTGCGGCTGTAATATCGTCGACAGCCGCCTCGGTATCTTCGGCAATGAGTTCACCTTTATCCTGTTGCTGTCCGGCAGCTGGAACCAGATCACCCGGCTCGAAACCACGCTGCCGCTGTTCGGCCAGAGTCAGGCGCTGATTACCATGATGAAGCGCACCCAGGTGCTGAGCCAACCGAGCTATGCCCTGAGTGCAGATGTGGAACTGGTGGTGGCTGACCGGCCCGGCATCGTCAACCGCTGCACCCAGTTTTTCAGCGACTGCGGCTGGGATATTCAGGCCATGCAGAGCCAGACCCTGACCGGCGTCGAATCCGGCAAGTTTCAGGCGCATTTTCAGCTTAATCTGCCCGAGCAGCTGACCGACGATGAAGCCGAAGACGCCGTCGAACGCTTGTGTCGCGAGCTGGAATGCGAACGTCACAGCCTTCGCCTCAAACGTAAATAATCTCAAGGAGACCGTCGATGACCTATTTACCCGCAGGAAGCCCCGCCCCTTCTTTTACCCTGCACGATCAGAACGACAAGCCGGTCAGCCTGGCCGACTTCAGCGGCAAGAAAGTACTGGTGTATTTTTATCCCAAGGCGATGACGCCGGGCTGCAAGGTACAGGCCTGCGGCCTGCGCGACAGCCGGGCCGAACTTGCCGAGCGCAATGTAGTCGTACTGGGCATCAGCCCGGATCCGGTGGCCCGCCTGAAGAAATTTGAAGAAAAAGACGAGCTGAACTTTACCCTGCTGTCCGATGAAGACCACGCCGTGGCCGACGCCTTCGGGGTCTGGGGTCTGAAGAAGTTCATGGGCAAGGAATACGACGGCATTCACCGCATCAGCTTTCTGATTGACGAGTCCGGCACCGTGGCCAAGGTGTTCGACAAGTTCAAGACCAAGGATCACCATCAGGTGGTGATGGATTACCTTGAAAGCTAATCAGCCGTAGCCTGTATTTTGGTCACCAATCGGCTTGCTGAATAAAGAGGCAACAGGGTTGCCTCCTCCGACACGCTTCAAGTACATCCATGTAACGCTCAGCACATGACATCCCTGTCATGTGACGGTCGCATGAGGCAATCCCCGCTGCCTCTTCTTGACGCCCGAGTTAACTGTTGGCATCACAAGCAGACGACGCCGGAGCGTCAAGGAGGATAAAGGGATCTGCTCCGCCGACCCTCCGCGCCAAGGATGGCGCGGCGGAGCCTACATGGAGGTATTCACGGCGTGTCGGCGGAGCGGGCCATTTGTCCGATGTACCAACATTAAGCTAGAAAACCAAGCTGTTATCTTACTCTGGATTTGTGACTATAGAGACAGGCTGGAAATGATGAGAGCTGTGAACCCGTTGCCAAGGGATCACAGCCTTTTCTATTGGTTTAGATCGTTCACCGTACCAGCCAACAGCTCGATCGGCTTCCTGCTTATGGCTTCTGGCTTGTGGCTGCCGTCAGGCGTCCTACCAGCCAGAAGCCGGCGACCATGGCGGCGATGAAAAGCCCGGCCTGCCATTGCAGGCTGCCGCCCAGCCCCAGTGCGGGCCCCGGACAGATGCCCGTCAGCCCCCAGCCGATACCGAACAGTAACGCCCCTACGACCAGCCGTTTATCGATGAGCGGCGCCGGCACTTTGGGCAGCTCGGTGCCCAGCACGCAATGGCTGCGGCCTTGCCGTCGCCACAGCCAGTAGCCGGGCGCAAACACCGCCAGGGCTCCGCCCATCACCAGCGCCAGGCTGGGATCCCAGTCGCCGAACAGGTTGAGAAATCCCTGTACCTTCGCCGGATCGACCATGCCGGAGATCACCAGGCCCAATCCGAACAGAGCGCCCGATATCAGTGCTATCAGTACCAACATGGTTATGCCCCCACTCCCAAAATCGTCACTGTAGAGATACCGGCCGCCATGAATACCAGTGTCGCCACCAGGGATCGCTTCGACAGACGGC
>JBFGZI010000230.1:0-4093 GCA_041586855.1 Oceanisphaera sp.
AAACTCCAAAACCATTATTTTGCATTCATCCTGAATGACTTGTTAATAACACGATCGCTGGGTCACTATTGAATTCGGCAAAAACTCTAAATCTTAGGTGTCGCTGAGCCTAGGACCATCCCTTTACCCATAAGTCCTTGAATGAGTATCATCAACGTCATTGAACAACAGACATAGCGGCGGGTGATATGACAAGTTGGGTTGAGCAGGAGTTTGCCACGGCAGATCTGGGTGATGAGCGGTTAAATCAACGACTGGCCAAGGTCGTTGACACCCTGGCCACACAACCGGGGAAGAGCATCACTGCTGCTTGCCGAGGCTGGAGCGAAACCAAGGCAACCTATCGCTTGCTGGAGCAGGATATTAGCTGGGACCGTTTGCTCCAACCCCATTGGGACAGCACCTTGGCACGGGCGGCAAAGCACAACACCGTGCTGTGTCTGCAAGATACCACCGAACTGGACTTCAATGGCCGCAAGGCCGAGGGATTAGGCAAGCTGAACTATGATGCCCGCCGTGGCATGTACCTTCACCCCACCTTGATGGTGACACCGGAGCGCTTGCCGCTGGGTACCACCGATGCCTGGATGTGGGCCCGTGATGGCAAACAACCGAAGGAAAGTGAACGCTGGTTAGAAGGATTTCAGCGTATCAGTGAATTGAAGCAACAACTGCCCGATACTCGGCTGGTATATGTCGGCGACCGCGAAGCCGATCTGTTCACTATCTATCAAGCGCATGCCGCCACTCCCAATATCGACTACCTGATAAGGGGTAAGCATAATCGCAAGCTGGCGGACGGGAGTAAACTCAAGGAGGCGGTGGCCGCCGTGCCGGTGTTAGGTGAGGTCAGTTTTATCTTGCCCAAAGGAAGAAAACGGCCTTCTCGCCCCGTCACTCTGCATATCCGCGCCACCCAAGTAGTATTAAAACAACAGCAGTTACCCATCACCGTGGTGCTGGCGGAAGAGCCAAATCCACCTGCTGAGATGAAGCCGGTCAGCTGGATGCTACTCAGCAATATCCAGGTGGAGACGCTATCGGGCGCTCAGGAGTTGCTCAGCTGGTACCTGTGCCGTTGGGACATTGAACTGTTTTTCAGAACCTTAAAAGGCGGCTGCCGAGTCGAGTCAATGCAACTGCGCAGCCGGGAGAAGCTGGAACGGCTATTGGTCCTGAAAATGGTTGTTGCTTGGCGGGTGATGTACCTGATGCGCCTCAATCGTGTGGTACCGGAGCACAGCTGCGAACTGGTTTTCGAGCCAGAAGAATGGCGGATTATATACGCGTCGACGCTACGAAAAGCGCCGCCCCAAGAGCCCCCAACGCTGAGAACCATGCTCCACTTGGTCGCCTCTCATGGTGGTTTTTTAGGTCGTAGAAGCGATGGCGAACCCGGATTACAAACGCTGTGGCTGGGCCTGGAGCGCTGTCATGACATGGTCCGAGCGATCCAAGATACCAAGGAATTATTGGGCTGACTTATGGATAAAGGGATGCCTTTAAATCAGCGCACGAATCAGTCACTGCCTGGTGCTGCTTTCTGCAATATCTCGGGTGCCTGGCGCTGGCAGAAATCTAGATAAGTCCTGACCAGCGTTGAAGGATGGCGGTGCGACGGATAGACCAAGTGCAGCTGCTGCTCAGGCATAGGATAGTCCGGCAGTAATGAAACCAAACGGCCTTCGTTGATAAGGGCGGCCGCCAAAAATGATGGAAGCTCTGTTACCAGTTCCCCCTGCAATGCCAAGTTAAGAAGATGAGCATAGTCGTTGGTGACGAGAACGGTATGAGGCTTTATCGTCGCATCCCCGAGCCGCCAGTTGGCCTGAGTATCACCTCCCAGTCCCCAGACTGCGCAGAGAAATTCGCGAAGCGCCTCTGGCGTTCTCGGCGTGCCTTGCTGAGCCAGTAACTGCGGACTTGCTACCAGCAGATGCCGAAACCGTAATACAGGCCGTGCTACCATGCTGTCGTGCACGATGTCACCAACCCTTAGCGCCACGTCGATCCCATCTTCGATCGGATCAACGCGGCGTTCAGTGGTATAGATCTGAAGTTGTATATCCGGATACTGTTGGCGGAATCTGGCCAGCAGTATCCACCAAGGCTCGAACGCCGGCGGCAACGAGAGGCGCAACCGGCCCTTAAGCTGCGCCTGATCGTCCCGTAGCGATCTCTCGCCATCCGCCAGTGCTTCGATACCGCGACTGGCGTGCCAGTAAAATCGGGCGCCTGCGTCGGTGAGGCGCGAACCGCGCACCGACCGCTCCAATAACTGCACTCCCAATTCTCGCTCCAGTTCGCGTATACGCCTGCTCAGCGTAGGCAACGGCACGCCCAGTAGATCGGCCGCTGCTGAGAGGCTGCCGCTTCGCCCCACGGCTACAAACATCCGCGTCGAATTGAGATCCATCAACAAACCTCTCATATATGGAAGTGTTTTATCCAATAATACGCATTAATTTCCAAATATGAATTGTATAAAGTATCGCCATCAGCTTTTTAGTAGGAGATACCTTATGAAAGCCTATGTTATCGAACAGGCTGGCGGCCCAGAGGTCCTGAAACTCCAGGATCTGACCTGCCCCTTACCACGGCCTGATGAAGTGAAAATCCGCGTTCGCGCCTTTGGCCTTAACCGTACCGAAGTATTCCGCCGTGCAGGCATGTTGGGAGCCATCGAGTCGCCGATAGTACCTGGCATCGAAGCGGTAGGGGAGGTGATCGATGATCCCTCGGGCAGCTTCCGCCAGGGCCAGCGCGTAGCTACAGCAATGGGAGGCATGCAGTTCAGCCGTCACGGCAGCTACGCAGAGGAAGTAACGGTATTGCGCAGCAACGTTGTCGACTTGGACGGCACGACCCTGTCGTGGGCCGAGCTGGCTGCCCTGCCGGAAGCCTACCTGACAATCTGGGGCGCGCTCGACAAGAGCCTGGCGATTCGTTCGGGACAAACCCTAATGGTGCGCGGAGCCACTTCTTCAGTCGGTACTGCAGCCCTGACTTATGCCAAGGCACGAGGTTTAGCGGTCATTGCCACAACACGTTCAAATGCAAAGGCGAGTCAGCTGCGGGCCCTTGGTGCCGATGAGGTGGTTATCGATAGTGGTGAGGTCGCAACACAGGTTCGAAGTTTGGTTCCGAGCGGAGTAGACGCAGTGCTGGAGGTCGTCGGTCAACGTACGCTGCGTGACAGCATCCAGGCGCTACGTCCTTTTGGTGGGGTTAGCGTGATTGGCCACCTGGATGGCCCACCGGTAATAGATCAGCTGCACTTGATCCAGGATCTGCCAGTCGCCACCCGTCTGAGCTTCTTCCCCAGCACATTATTCGGTACGCCGGATCTGCCTCTTGATGACTCACCGCTCAACTGGGTTGCCGGTGAGGTAGCGACAGGCCGCATGCCGTCGATTCTAGGCCGCACATTCGCCTTTGATGAAGTGCCCGAGGCGCATCGTTTGATGGAAAGCAACGCCGCTTTCGGTAAGCTGGTTGTGACACTCTGATGGCACCATTTCCTGACCATTAAGGTGGCTGCCCGGTTTGGAAATGCCGCCCTGTGAGTTCCATCTTCCGGGCAGTTTCGGATACCCCTACTTGCTTCATGGGATGCTGAGCAGAGCGAGCTGCGCCCTTAGATTCCATCATGGCTAATGGGTGGTCGAAAGCCAGGGACAAGTAGAAGGGACTGTAAAACCACAACGAAAAGCAGCCGACCGGCTGCTTTTTTATTCCCATTTCATCCTAAATGAGACGCCGTTTCACGGTTATGAGACGGCGTTTCACGTTAAATGAGATTTGACACGAATATCAGATATCCAGGTTGGCAACCTTGAGCGCGTTGGTCTCGATAAACTCGCGACGCGGCTCTACATGGTCACCCATCAGGGTGGAGAACAGCTGATCGGCGGCCACCGCATCTTCGATGGTCACCTGCAGCATGCGACGGGAGCCGGGATCCATGGTGGTTTCCCACAGCTGATCCGGGTTCATTTCGCCCAGTCCCTTGTAGCGCTGTACATAGAGGCCGCGCTTGCTCTCGTGCATCAGCCATTCCAGGCCTTCGGCGAAGCTGGATACCACCTTGGTC
>JBFGZI010000231.1:0-4093 GCA_041586855.1 Oceanisphaera sp.
AAGAAACTGAACACCTGCACTGAACACCCTGTTCCCTGGATGAACACCCGGGCGGCCAACGCCACCCATGGTGGTCTCAGCTTAGCCTGCCGCGGCCGTTAATGTAACGGGTTTGTAATCATATTTCCTTGAGCTGCTACAACTGGCACCGACCTTGCAGCTTACATCTCGTAGACAAGACCCGGGCAAGTAGTGCCCGGGGCAAGATCCGAGATCCCTTTCTCAGCAAGGAGAGCCAGCATGATTTATCAGCAACCAGGCCAGGCCGGTGCCGTGGTCAACTTCAAGGCCCGCTATCAGAATTTTATTGGCGGACAGTGGTGCGAGCCGGTGAATGGCCGCTATATGGAAAATGTGTCGCCGGTGAACGGCGCCGTCTTCTGCGAGGTGCCGCGTTCCGATGCCAAAGATGTGGATCTGGCGGTGCAGGCGGCGCAGCAGGCCTTTGCAATCTGGAGTAAAACTGCCGTAGCCGAACGAGCCAATGTGATGCTGCGTATCGCCGATCGTATCGAGCAGAACATCGAAATGCTGGCGGTGGCCGAAACCTGGGATAACGGCAAGGCGGTGCGTGAAACCCTGGCCGCCGATATTCCGTTGGTGGTGGATCATTTTCGTTATTTTGCCGGTGCCATCCGCGCCCAGGAAGGCAGTGCCGCCGAGCTGAATGCCACCACCGCCGCCTACCATTTTCAGGAGCCGGTCGGGGTGGTCGGGCAGATCATTCCCTGGAACTTCCCGCTACTGATGGCGGCCTGGAAGCTGGCGCCGGTACTGGCCTCGGGTTGTTGTACCGTGCTCAAGCCGGCCGAGCAGACCCCGGCCTCCATTCTGGTGCTGATGGAGTTGATTGGTGATCTGTTGCCGCCCGGGGTGATCAACGTGGTAAACGGGGTCGGCCAGGAGGCGGGGGAGGCGATATTGCGCCATCCGGGCATTGCCAAGCTGGCCTTTACCGGCTCTACCCCGGTGGGGCAGCATGTGTTGAAGGCGGCGGCGGAGCGACTGATCCCCTCTACCGTCGAGCTGGGTGGCAAGTCGCCCAATATCTTCTTCGAAGACGTGCTGCGTTACGAGCCGGAGTTTGTCGACAAGTGTATCGAAGGCATGCTGCTGACCTTCTTCAACCAGGGGGAAGTCTGTACTTGTCCGTCCCGGGCATTGGTGCAGGAGAGTATCTATGGCGAGTTCATGGAGCGGGTACTGGTACGGGGCCGCCAGATCAAGCAGGGCAACCCGCTGGATACCGAGACCCAGGTTGGCGCCCAGGCCTCTCGTGAACAGTTCGACAAGATCCTCAGCTATATGGAAATTGGCCGCAGCGAAGGCGCAAAAATGCTGCTGGGAGGCCAGGCCAACCAGGTCAGCGGGCTGGAAAACGGCTTCTATATTCAGCCGAGCATCTTCCGGGGCGACAACAAGATGCGGGTCTTCCAGGAAGAAATCTTCGGCCCGGCGGTCGGGGTGACCACCTTCAAGGACGAAGCCGAGGCGCTGGCCATCGCCAACGACACCGAGTTTGGACTGGGAGCCGGGCTCTGGACCCGGGATACCAACCGCGCCTACCGCATGGCTCGGGGCATTCAGGCCGGCCGTATCTGGATGAACTGTTATCACGCCTATCCGGCTCATGCTGCCTTCGGTGGCTACAAGAAGTCGGGCATCGGCCGCGAAACTCACAAGATGATGCTGGATCACTATCAGCTGACCAAGTGCATGCTGGTGAGCTACGACAGCAATCCGCTCGGTTTCTTCTAAGCAGGGTATGACCATGATCTGGGATAACACCCTGTAAACACAGTGTCGGTACATTGATGTTCAGACTCGGTAGCGAGCCTGATTTCGGATTTACATGGCACTGCTTGCAAGGTCGCTGTTCAGAAACAGCGTCTGACGATTTTTCTTTGAATGGATAAGGAAGATAACAACATGAGCACAGCAACCTTTTATATGCCCCCGGTCAATGTCATCGGCGCCGGAGCCGTCGAACAGGCAGTCACCGAGCTGAGTCAGTCCGGCTTTCGCCACGCCCTGATAGTCACCGACAAGCCTCTGGTGGATCTGGGTTATGCCGCACAATTGCAACAGGCGCTCGGCAAACACGACATTCAGGCCAGCATCTTCGACCAGGTACAGGCCAACCCGACCACCGGCAACGTAGAAGCGGGGCTGGCCCTGTTGCGTCAGCAGGGCTGTGACCTGGTGATCTCGCTGGGCGGTGGCTCCCCTCACGACTGCGCCAAGGGCATTGCTTTGGTGGCCAGTAACGGCGGTGATATCCGCGATTACGAGGGCGTAGACCAGTCAGCCAAGCCCCAGCTGCCACTGGTGGCCATCAATACCACCGCCGGCACCGCCTCTGAAATTACCCGTTTCTGCATCATTACCGATGAAAATACCCACATCAAGATGGCCATCGTCGACAAACATGTGACGCCCATCATGTCGGTCAACGATCCCGAGCTGATGAAGAAGATGCCCAAATCGCTGACCGCCGCCACCGGTATGGATGCGTTGACTCATGCGGTAGAAGCCTATGTGTCTACTGCCGCTAATCCCATTACCGATACCTGTGCGCTGAAGGCGATTAGCCTGATCAGCGAGAACCTGGCGCGCGCCGTGGCCGACGGCGGTGATATGGAAGCCAGGAAACAGATGGCCTACGCTCAGCTGCTGGCGGGTATGGCGTTCAATAATGCCTCGCTCGGTTATGTGCATGCCATGGCGCACCAGCTGGGCGGTTTTTACGACTTGCCTCATGGTGTCTGTAACGCCATTCTGCTGCCTCATGTACAGCGTTTCAACAGCGGTGCCGCCAGTGCCCGACTGACCGACATAGCCGCCGCTCTGGGGCAGGATGTACAGGGGCTGAGCCATGAAGAAGGTGCCAAACGCTGCATCGAGGCCATAGTGGCTCTGGCGGAGCAGGTGGGCATTCCGTCCGGCCTGGCCGGTCTGGGAGTAAAAGAAGAAGACTTCGATACCCTGGCCAGTAATGCCATGAAGGATGCCTGCGGCCTGACCAACCCGATACAACCAAGCCATGAGGAAGTGGTCGCTATCTTCCAGGCGGCCTATTAACCCCCATCAGCCCCGCCATCCGGCGGGGTTTTTACTCCCGCCCTTCATCACGCGCCCGGCAGCATTTGCAAAATACCCGCCTTCTACCAGACTGAGTAACAGTCAATATTGTCAAATTCTCTCGTCACTAAAGGAGCCGTATCATGTCAAACGAAGGCTATCACGAGCCCATTGACGAACTGAGCGATGAAACCCGGGACATGCACAGGGCCATTACCTCGCTGATGGAAGAGCTGGAAGCGGTGGACTGGTATAACCAAAGAGTCGATGCCTGCAAAGATCCCCAGCTGAAGGCGATTCTGGCCCACAACCGGGATGAAGAAAAAGAACATGCCGCCATGGTGCTGGAGTGGATACGGCGCCACGACAAGGTGCTGGATAAAGAGCTGAAGGACTATCTGTTCACCAAAAGCGACATCTGCGATCACTGACCTGAGTTTGTGAGGGGGTAAGACGTGAGGTGTGAGGAGAAAAACAGTGCCGCCGGCCGAGCTTGCCAGTGTTTTCTCGCCTCACCCCTCACCCCTCACCCTTTACTCCTCACCAATTTTGCGCGGGAAGCCCCGTCCCGGCGTTTTTAGGGCGGGAAGGGATAGCGCCACGTTGCGAAGCAACGTCAATGCGGCCTGTCCTGTTGCTCGATATATTGTTGCAGCACCTCAAGCGGTGCGCCACCTACTGAGCCGGCAAAGTAGCTTGGCGACCACAGTGCGTCCTTCATATAGGCAGGCTTGATCAGCTCAGGGTGGTAATGCTTCATCTTACGACTGGACACTCCTTTCAGGCTGTTAACCAGCTTGGATAGCGATACCTTTGGCGGGTAGGTGATCAGCAGATGAACATGATCCTGCTCGCCGTTGAACTCCTGAATCTCTGCCTCAAATTTCTCGCACACCCCCACCATGATCCCCCTCATGGTGGAAAGTTGCGCACTATTGAACACCTTGCCCCGGTATTTGGTGATAAATATCAGGTGCGCGTGCAGCATAAACACGCAATGACGCCCTTTTCT
>JBFGZI010000232.1:0-4074 GCA_041586855.1 Oceanisphaera sp.
GAGTACCCTCGGCGTTTTCTATTACCCGCGGGGTATCCCCGTCCAGGATAGCAACACAAGAGTTGGTGGTACCCAGATCAATGCCGATGATTCTACCCATAAAATCCTCTCTCAATATCTTGAATTCAATCGTAAGCGTTTCGTGTTTTGCTTTAGAGCCTATATGTGGTTTCCACTCGCGGCTTTCAAGACACACATCACAATTTTTTTAGGCACAAGCCGATATTTTGGCTCGCGTTAAGCCTGAGTATCGATGGCTGGCCCCTTGGCCACCATGACCATGGCGGGGCGCAACACCCGGCCGTTCAACTCATAGCCTTTCATCATGACAGCCAGCACAGAATTGGGAGCCACCTCGGCACTTTCCACCATGCTCATGGCCTGATGCTTGTTCGGATCGAAGGCTTCACCCTGGGGATCGATGGGCTGAATACCAAACTTTTCCACCGTGCTCAGCAAGGATTTCAGGGTCAGCTCTACGCCTTCGTATACCGCTTGAAATGCATCACTTTCTTTATCCGTGTGCTCCAGCGCCCGCTCCAGGCTGTCGATCACCGGCAGCAGTTCATTGGCAAATTTTTCCAGCGCGAACTTCTGTGCTTTTTCTACATCCTGTGCCGCACGGCGACGCAGGTTTTCCATTTCGGCCAGGGCACGCAAGGCGTTGTCTTTCTCGGCCTGGACACTGGCAGTAGCATCGGCCAGCTGTTGTTCCAACCCGGCGACATAAGCGGCATCCGGTTGGACCGGCTCGGTGCCGGCACTTGCTTCGGTCTCTACCGTCAGCGGTTCCTGCTCGGCGGCTTGCTCCGCATCAACCTGATGTTGTTTTTTGCTCATGTTGTCTCCCGTATATGTTTACCTGCTTGCAGCCTATATGGGGGCTCTGGATCAGAATTCAAGAGAATATTTTGACGATAGCGACAACGCCGGTGGCACAGCACCATCGGGTTATTTAGAATGCCCCATCACTCGGTCAGGGAAAGATGACCGCATTGCCTACTCAGTCAGGTCAATATATCAATGGAAACCGAATTCAATACCATAGCCCTGATCGGCAAGCCCGATCACGAAGGCGCCAACCAGACGCTGGTGGCGCTGTATAATCATATTGTCGGCCTGGGTCTCAAGGTGGTAATAGAACGCCGGGTGGGCGAACAACTGCGCCTGGACCAGGCCGAACTGCTGGAAATGGTCGAACTGGGTGAGCGGGCCGATCTGGCCATAGTGGTAGGCGGCGACGGTAACATGCTGGGGGCCGCCCGGGTGCTGGCCCGCTTTGATGTGGCCGTGGTCGGCGTGAACCGCGGCAACCTGGGCTTTTTGACCGACTTGTCTCCGGACAGTTTCGAACAGCCACTCGAACGCCTGTTGGCCGGTGACTACCAGGCCGAGCAGCGTTTTCTGCTGGAAACCCAGGTGCACCGCCACGGCCAGCTCAAGGCCAGCAATACCGCCATGAACGAAGCGGTACTGCACCCGGGCAAAATCGCTCACATGATCGAGTTCGAGGTCTATATCAACGGGAACTTCATGTACAGTCAGCGCGCCGATGGCATGATAGTCGCCACTCCCACCGGCTCCACCGCCTACTCGCTGTCTGCCGGCGGCCCCATAGTGACCCCCAATCTCAACGCCATTACCCTGGTGCCGATGTTTCCTCATACCCTGAGCTGCCGCCCCATCGTGATCGATGCCGACTCTCAGGTTAAACTGGTGCTGTCGCCCAACAACAAGACCGAGCAGATGCTGCTCAGCTGCGACGGTCACGTTTCCCTGGCGGTGCAACCCGGTGACGAGATCCATATCAACAAGAGTCCCTACAAGCTGAAACTGCTCCATCCCCGTGGCCATAACTACTTTGAAGTGCTGCGCAGCAAACTCGGCTGGGGCAGCAAGCTGTTTTAACCCTGTGAGGGGTGAGGGGTGAGGGGTGAGGGGTGAGGAGAAAAATCCCTTCCTCCTCGCGAACAACTTGCACTGTACAAAATCACAGTATACTGTATCTCTATACAGCATCGTTTTGTGCAGGGGTTCCACCATGTTGCTTCAGCTCACCATCAGCAATTTTGCCATTGTTTCCTTTCTGGAGCTGGACTTGCGTCCTGGCATGACCAGCATTACCGGCGAAACCGGCGCCGGTAAATCCATCGCCATCGACGCCCTTGCCCTGGCTTTGGGCGACCGGGCCGATGCCGACTCGGTGCGTCCCGGTGCCGACAAGGCCGACATCAGCGCCCGTTTTCGTATCGACAAGCTCCCCCGGGTCAAGGCCTGGCTGAGCGAGCAGGAGCTGGATGAGCAGGGCGAATGTATTCTGCGCCGTACCCTGAGCCGCGAAGGGCGCTCTCGTGGCTATATCAACGGCACTCCGGTTCCCCTGTCTCAACTCAAGGCCCTCGGTGCCTTGCTTATCAACATTCATGGTCAACATGCCCATCAGGCATTGCAAAAATCCGATTACCAGCGCGGCCTGCTCGATGCCTATGCCGGTCATCATCAGCTGATGCAACAGGTCAGCAAGCAGTATCAACAATGGCGCCAGCTCAGCAACGAACGCAAGCAACTGCAAAGTGAGCAGGCCCAGTGGCAGGCCCAGCGCCAACTGCTGGAATACCAGGTGGCCGAACTCGATGAGCTGGCCCTGGCCGACGATGAATTTCCGACCCTGGAAGCCGAGCACAAACGCCTGGCCAACGGGGCCGAGTTACTGAACGACTGTCAGCTGGCCCTCAATGTACTGGCTGACGGTGAAGAGACCAACGCCCTGCAGCTATTACGCCAGGGGCTGAAAGTCGTTGCCGAGTTGACTCAAATGGATACTCGCCTCGGCCCGGTGCAGGAAATGATAGAAAGCAGCCTGATCCAGCTGGAAGAAGGCCACGGTGAGCTGAGTCGTTACCTGGACCGACTGGAGCTGGATCCGGAACGGCTGCATGAGGTGGAAGCGCGACTCGGCAAGGTGATGGAGCTGGCGCGCAAGCATCACGTACAGCCGGTTGCACTGCATGATTTTCATCAGGAAATAAAAACCCGACTGGCGGAGATGGACCATAACGACAGCCGCCTGCAAGAGCTGGATGATGAAGTCGAACAGACCAAGGAACAGTTTCTGCAGGCAGCCGAACGGCTCAGTCAGAGCCGACAGCGCTATGCCCAGTCATTGAATCAGCAGATCACCCAAAGCCTGCATCAACTGAGCATGGAGCATGGTCGCTTTGAAATTACCGTGACCGCTGATAACGGTGCAGGTTATTCCCCGCTGGGTATCGACCGGGTCGAATTTCTGGTCAGCACCAATCCGGGCCAACCCATGAGCCCGCTGGCCAAGGTGGCCTCGGGTGGCGAACTGTCGCGTATCAGTCTGGCCATTCAGGTGATCACCGCCCAGAAAGTCGAGACCCCGACCCTTATCTTCGACGAAGTGGATGTGGGTGTCAGCGGCCCGACTGCAGCTGTGGTCGGCAAACTGCTGCGCAAGCTGGGCGACTCCACCCAGGTACTGGTGATCACCCACCTGCCCCAGGTGGCCGGTAATGGCCATCAACATTATTTTGTCAGCAAAGACAGCGCCGACAACGACACCCAGACTCGTATGCAGGAGCTGGATGAACACAGCCGGCTGCAGGAACTGGCTCGGCTGCTGGGCGGCAACAAGATCACCGCCAACACCCTGGCCAATGCCCGAGAGTTGTTGGTTAATTAAGCGTGAGGCGTGAGGCGTGAGGCGTGAGGCGTGAGGCGTGAGGCGTGAGGCGTGAGGCGGGCATATTGTAGGACCGAATACATTCGATCCTACAGAAAGTGCTTTTTACTGGCCGTTTATCGCTTACGACTTATACCAATCTGTAAAACTAACTGATCTGTTTAGCTGCCCTGTAAAGGTCGAACGAAAGGTCTACTCCACCGACACGCTTCAAGTACGTCCATGTAACGCTCAGCACATGACGTCCGACCGCCATGGACGGCGGGGGTGCCAACATTGCAGGAGCCTTTGTTGGTCCTGTCATGTGATGGTCGCTGGAGTAGAACCCTTCATCCGCCCCTCTGCTGCCGCGTCGTCTGTGGGAGCGC
>JBFGZI010000233.1:0-4060 GCA_041586855.1 Oceanisphaera sp.
ACGTCAAGCGGGGCCGCTCCATCACCTTCAAGCGGCTGGATGACTGGTGGGGTAACGAGCTCACTTATTACAAACATCGATTCAACGTGGACCGGATCCGCCTGAATGTGGTGCGGGACATGAACATCGCCTATCGGCATTTTCTGCGCGGCGACATCGACACCTTCGGCCTGATCCTGCCGGAGTGGTGGCACGACAAGACGGATACCCCGGAATATCGCAAGGGGCTGATCAACCGCATCTGGTTCTACAACGACATTCCGCACGGCGCTCAGGGCTTTCATCTCAACACCGCCCACCCCAGGCTCGGTGATGTGCGGGTGCGTCAAGGCATTGCCCATGCCATCAACATGCAGCGCATGCTGGACACCATATTGCGTGGCGACTACGAGCGGATGAATACCTTCGGCACCGGCTATGGCGACTTCATGGATCCCGATATCCGGGCCCGGGAGTTCGATATCGAGCGGGCGCGGGCGCTGTTTGCCGAAGCGGGCTATGACCGTCAGGGACCGGGCGGCATATTGCGCAACGCGGCCGGCGATACGCTCAGCCTGGCGGTCACCTATACCACGCCCGAGCATACCGCCCGGCTGGCTATTTTGCGGGAAGAGGCGCGCAAGGCGGGGCTGGATCTGCAACTGAATCTGGTGGACGGCGCCAGTGGCTTCAAGGTGATGTTGGAGAAAAAGCACGAAGCGGCCTGGCTGGGTTGGGGCGGCAGCGGCCTCTATCCCCAGTACTGGGAGTTCTTCCACTCGGTGAACGCGGATCAACCCCAGACCAACAACCTGTTCAACATCACCGACGCGGAACTGGATACCCTGATAGAGCAATACAGGGTGACCATGGATCTGGATGCCAAGGCCGGTATTTCCCGCCAGATACAGCGACGAGTGCACGAGCTGGCGATCTTTATTCCCGGTTATCAGGTGCCCTATACCCGTGAGGCCTACTGGCGCTATGTGCGTCTGCCCGAGAACAAGGGGACGCGCCATTCGCCTTCGCTGTTCTGGCCGATGGAAGGGGCGCCCCACAGTACCGGCGGCATGTTCTGGATTGATGAAGCGCTGAAGGCGGAAGTTGAAGCGGGCAAGCGCAGCTTCGAACCCGTGTTGGAGATAGATGAAACCTGGCGGCAGAAGGAGCACTGATGGAGCCGCTGCTGGAAGTCGAAAACCTGGCTGTCAGCTTTACCACCGAGGCCGGCCGGTTTCGGGTGGTGGACGATGTCAGTTTTTCGCTGACATCGGGCCAGACCCTGGGCCTGGTCGGTGAGTCCGGCTGCGGCAAGAGTGTGACGGCGCTGAGTCTGCTGGGGCTGCTGCCCCGGCCGGCAGGTGAGGTGGTGGGCGGTCGGGCGCTGTTTCAGGGGCAGGATCTGCTGACCCTGACGGCCGAGCAACGCTATCGGATACGTGGCAACAAGATAGCCATGATCTTTCAGGAGCCGATGACGGCCTTGAATCCGGTGCATACGGTCGGGCGCCAGTTGATGGAGGTGTATCGGTTACACAGGCCCGAGCTTGGTAAACGTGAGCAAAAACAGGCGGCGGCCGAGATGCTGCGCCAGGTGGGCATACCGGAAGCCGAAGCGAGGCTGAAAGCCTATCCGCACCAGCTGTCCGGCGGCATGCGGCAGCGGGTGATGATCGCCATGGCCCTGGCCTGCGAACCGGACCTGTTGATCTGTGACGAACCGACCACGGCACTGGATGTGACCATTCAGGCGCAGATACTGCACCTGATCCGGGAACTGCAGCAGCGCACCGGCATGGCGGTGCTTTTTATCACCCACGATCTGGGGGTGGTGGCCCAGATCTGCGATCAGGTTCTGGTGATGTATGCGGGCCGCAGTGCCGAACAGGCCGATGTCTTTACCCTGTTCGAGCGGCCGGTGCATCCTTATACCAAGGGCCTGTTGTCGGCTATCCCTCGCCTCGATCAACCCGGCAAGACGGAGCTGGCCACCATCAGGGGGCAGGTGCCGTCGCTTGAAGAGCAGCAGGAAGGCTGCCGTTTCGCCAATCGCTGCCCCTATATGACCGAACGCTGCCAGCGACAACCGGCCATGGAGCGGGTAGAGGAGGCGCATCATGTCTGGTGTCATCACTGGCGGGAGTTACGTCGATGAGTGAACTGCCGAAAGCAGCCATGAGTTCGCGGTTGAAAGCGGCTTCGGGCCCGCTGTTGAAAATAGAACGGCTGCAGCAGCACTTTACCCTGGGTGGCGGCCTCTTGCGCCGCGGTAAAACCCTGTATGCGGTGGATGGGGTCAGCCTGGAGCTGGAAGCGGGCAAAACCCTGGGCCTGGTGGGGGAGTCTGGTTGTGGCAAATCGACCCTGGCTCGCAGCCTGCTCAAGCTGCATGAGCCCAGTGGCGGACGCATCCTGTTTGAGGGGCAGGATATTACCCATTACTCCCGCTCCCGGATGCGTCCCCTGCGCCAACAAATGCAGCTGGTGTTTCAGGACCCTCAGGAGTCGCTCAATGGCCGCCATACCATTGGCACCATACTGCAGGAGCCTTTCATTATTCACGGGCTGGGCACGGCGGCGGAGCGCAAGCAATGGGCAGCAGAGCTGCTGGATCGAGTCGGCTTGTCGGCCTCGGCGCTGGATCGTTATCCCCACGAATTTTCCGGCGGTCAGCGGCAACGCATCGGCATCGCCCGGGCCATGGCGCTCAAGCCACGGCTGCTGGTCTGCGATGAGGCGGTATCGGCACTGGATGTCTCGGTTCAATCCCAGATCCTCAACCTGTTGTTGTCGTTGCAGCAGGAGTACCAACTGGCCATGCTGTTTATCGCCCATGATCTGTCGGTGGTAAAACATATATCCGATCATATCGCGGTGATGTATCTGGGGCGTATCGTCGAGCTGGCGCCGGCAGAAGAATTATATCATCGGCCCCTGCATCCCTACACTCGCGCCCTGCTCGCCGCCATCCCCGAACCGGATCCCCGCCGGCGCAAGGTGCCGACGGTGCTGCATGGCGAGCCCCCCTCACCGGCCAATCCGCCGTCCGGCTGTCACTTTCGCACCCGTTGTCCTTATGTGGGAGAGCCGTGCATTACCGAAGTCCCGGCGCTTATCGGTGAAGAGCACAGTGTTGCCTGCCATTTTCAGCAGGAGATCGACCGCGGACAACGGCTGCCTCAACCGCCCCAAGGCTGTGATATTATTCCGGTAGTAACTGCGTCTTAAACCATAGGAACTTCTAGTGACTACAGCGGCAATATTTCTGGATCGAGACGGTGTCATCAATCAGGACACCGGCTATGTGTCCCATAGTGATGATTTTATCTTTATAGATGGCGTGATAGACGCCATGAAACAACTGAAGCAGAAAGGCTATCAACTGGTGGTGGTCACCAACCAGTCGGGCATCGCCCGTGGCCTGTTCAGCGAAGATGACTTTATCCGTCTGACCGAATGGATGGACTGGTCTCTGGCCGACCGGGGAGTGGATCTGGATGGCATCTATTTCTGCCCGCATCATCCCACCGAAGGCTCAGGCCCCGAAACTCAGGTATGTGATTGTCGCAAACCTGCGCCGGGCATGTTTCTGGAGGCAGCTCAGGAGCTGAACATCAATCTGGCCGCCTCTTATATGGTGGGTGACAAGGTATCGGACATGAAGGCCGCCGAGGCGGCGGGCGTCGGACACAAGATCCTGGTGCGTACCGGCAAGGATATTACCGCCGAAGGGGAAGCGTTGGCGGAAGCCGTCTATCCGTCACTGGTCGAATTTGCACATAATGTCGCCGATCTGACGTGAGATCCAGCTCATCGAATAAAAACCAACCTGTCGGTTGGTTTTTATTAAAAAAGCCCTTGCGCAAAATCAGCCACTCCCTATAATGCGCATCCACTGACACGGGGCAAGCAGCTCACGGTCACAAGGGTTTGAGAGACAGAAAATTAAGTCACTTTAAACGCTTGACGAACAATACGGAATGCGTAGAATACGCATCCCTGACCTGAACAAGGTCAACGCTCTTTAACAATTTATCAAGCAAACTGTGTGGGCACTCGCAGGTAGTTGAGAAACAAAAAA
>JBFGZI010000234.1:0-4048 GCA_041586855.1 Oceanisphaera sp.
AACCGGTGTGGTGATCGGCGGCGGTCTGCTCGGTCTGGAGGCCGCCAACGCCCTGCGCCTGCTCGGCCTGGAAACCCATGTGGTGGAGTTCGCCCCCCGGCTGATGCCGGTACAGCTGGACGAGCAGGGCGGCACCCTGCTGAAAGAAAAAATCGTCCGTTTGGGCGTACAGGTACACACCGAGAAAGCCACCCGCCACATCATCGATGGTGAAAGCGCGCTGCATAGACTGGAATTCGCCGACGGCGCCGTGCTGGAAACCGATGTGCTGTTGTTCAGCGCCGGGATCCGCCCCCAGGATGCCCTGGCCCGCAGCGCCGGCCTGGAACTGGGCGAGCGCGGCGGCATCTGCATCGACGATCGGTGCCAGACCTCGGATCCGGCCATCTTCGCCATCGGCGAATGCGCCCTCTGGGGCGGCAAGCTGTTCGGCCTGGTTGCCCCCGGCTATCAGATGGCGCGGGTGGCCGCGGCCCGGCTGCTGGGCAGCGAAGGTGCCTTCCAGGGTGCCGATATGAGTACCAAGCTCAAGCTGCTGGGAGTGGAAGTGGGCGCCATCGGTGACGCCCATGGTCAGACCCCGGGCAGCCAGGAAGTGCTGCTGCTCGATCGAAGCAAGGATCTGTACAAGAAGCTGGTGCTCAACGAAGCGGGCGATCGCCTGCTCGGCGCCGTGCTGGTAGGCGACACCCGCGACTACGACAGCCTGCTGCAAACCTATCTCAACGACATGCCGCTGCCCGACCACCCGCTGGCCCTGCTGGTGCCGGAAGGCACCGAGGGTGGTGCATCCTCCAGGGCGGCGTTGCCCGCCACTGCCACCATCTGCTCCTGCCACAATGTCACCAAGGGCGCCATCGTCGAGGCGGTGCAGGACGGCGCCTGTGATGTTGCCGCGGTCAAGACCTGCACCAAGGCCGGCACAGGCTGTGGCGGCTGCAGCGGCCTGCTCGGCCAGGTGGTCAACCAGGCGCTGGAAGAGCAGGGCATCAGCGCCGACCAGAGTATCTGTGAGCACTTTGGCTACAGTCGCCAGGAGCTGTTCCATCTGATCCAGGTCGGCCAGATCAAGCGCTTTGACGACTTGCTGACCAGGCATGGCCAGGGTCTGGGCTGCGATATCTGCAAGCCGGCGGCCGCCTCCATCCTGGCCTCCCTGTGGAACGAGCATGTGCTGGAACCCAGGCATGCGGGTCTGCAGGACACCAATGACGCCTTTCTCGCCAATATCCAGAAAAACGGCAGCTACTCTGTGGTGCCCCGGGTACCGGCGGGGGAGATCACTCCGGACCAGTTACTGGCCATAGGCCGGGTAGCCAAACGCTACGATCTCTATACCAAGATCACCGGCGGTCAGCGCATCGACCTGTTCGGTGCCCGCCTGGAACAGCTGCCGCTGATCTGGAAAGAGCTGATCGACGCCGGCTTTGAAACCGGCCATGCCTACGGCAAGTCGCTGCGCACGGTGAAATCCTGTGTCGGCTCCAGCTGGTGCCGCTATGGCGTGCAGGACTCGCTGGATATGGCGGTGGCCCTGGAGCACAGATACAAGGGCCTGCGTTCGCCCCACAAGCTCAAGTTCGCCGTGTCCGGCTGTACCCGCGAATGCGCCGAGGCCCAGAGCAAGGACGTGGGGGTGATTGCCACCGAGAAGGGCTGGAACCTGTATTTCGGCGGCAACGGTGGCATGCGTCCACGCCACGCGGATCTGTTCGCCACCGATCTGGATACCGATACCCTGATCCGCTATATCGACCGGCTGCTGATGTTTTATGTGGCCACCGCCGACCGGCTGCAGCGTACCTCGGTGTGGACCGAAAACCTGGAAGGCGGTCTGGATTACCTGAAGCAGGTGGTGATCGAGGACTCGCTCGGCCTGGCGGAAGAGCTGGAAGGGCGCATGGCCCACGTGATCGCCAGCTACCGATGCGAATGGCAGGCAACCCTCGAGAATCCGGAAAAACTCAAGCGCTTCAAGAGCTTCGTCAATACCGACAGGGCCGACGACAGCATCGTCTTCGACCGTAAGCGCGGCCAGGTCCGCCCCGTAGAAATGATTGAAATCAAGGAGCTATCATGAGTCTCATGCGTCTTTGCCAACTGAATGAGCTGCCGGAATACGGCGGCATGGCGGCCCTGATCGAGGGCCGCCAGCTGGCCCTGTTCAACCTGCCGGGGCTGGGCTACTTCGCCCTCGACAACTGGGATCCCCTGGGCCGGGCCCAGGTGCTGTCGCGAGGCATACTGGGCGACATCAAGGGCGAGCCCTGCGTCGCCTCGCCCCTGTACAAGCACCATTATTCATTGAAAGATGGCCGCTGCCTGGAGCAGGAAGAGACGAGTGTGCAGGTCTGGCCGGTTCTGGCCAGGGACGGCCAGCTCTGGCTGGAGCGGTAGTTATTATTCCACTCCTCCCAGCGGCGCAATCAGATAAAACAAAGGGCTTCCCTACGCAGGGAAGCCCTTTTTATCTTCGGCTTTCGGCTGATGGCCGGTTACCGGGTGCGGATCGCCTCGATAATGGCGCTGGTGGAGCAGCCGTCCTCGAAGTTGAGTACCTTGACTTCGCCGCCGTTGGCGGTGACTTCCTCGAAGCCGGCAATCTCTTCCGGCTTGTAGTCGCCGCCTTTGACCAGCACGTCCGGCAGGGTCTCGGCGATCAGGCGCTGAGGAGTCTCTTCACCGAAGGGTACCACCCAGTCGACCGCACCCAGGCCGGCCAGCACCGCCATGCGTCTGTCTACCGTGTTCACCGGGCGACCATCGCCCTTGAGCGCACGCACCGAGGCATCGGTATTCACCGCCACTATCAGACGGTCACCCAGCTGACGAGCATGGTTCAGATAGGACACATGGCCGGCGTGCAGTATGTCGAAGCAACCGTTGGTCATCACGATTTTCTCGCCACGACGACGGGCCGCGTCCACCACGTATTTCAGCTGTTGCTCGCTCACCACGCCCATGCCGGATTCGGGGCCACCGTACAGTACGTTCGCCAGTTCGATGGCGGACACGGTGGAGGTACCCAGCTTGCCCACCACTATGCTGGCCGCCACGTTGGCCAGGGCACAGGCTTCGTCCAGCGACAGGC
Organism: Oceanisphaera sp.; assembly: GCA_041586855.1. GTDB lineage: Bacteria > Pseudomonadota > Gammaproteobacteria > Enterobacterales > Aeromonadaceae > Oceanimonas. The sequence continues at coordinate 3,092 of JBFGZI010000234.1, forward strand.
CGGCGGCCAGGCAGGTGGCCAGGGTGGCGATCACGGTATCGCCGGCACCGGTGACATCGAATACTTCATGGGCCTGAGCCGGCAGGTGCAGTTCGTCCTGATCGGCACGGATCAGCGTCATGCCATGTTCGGAGCGGGTCACCAGCAGGGCCTTGAACTCGAACTGCTTCACCAGCTCCCGGCCACGGGCCACCAGTTCCCGCTCGTCTTTCACCTTGCCCACCACGGCTTCGAACTCACTCATGTTGGGAGTGAGCAGGGTGGCGCCGCGGTATTTCTCGAAGTCGGATCCCTTGGGATCCACCAGCACCGGCACGCCCGCCTGATTGGCGGCCTGGATCAGCGTCTGCACCTGCGCCAGGGCGCCCTTGGCGTAATCGGACAGCACCAGTACCCCGGCCTGGCTCAGGGCGGCACGGGTCTTGTCGGTCAGCGGCGCCGCGTCTTCCTGTTCAAAGCCTTCTTCAAAGTCCAGCCGCAGCAACTGCTGATTGCGGCTCATCACCCGCAACTTGGTGATGGTGGGGTGACTGGTCAGGCGCACGAAATCGCACTCGACGCCCACGCCCTGCATCTTGTCCTGCAGCGAGGTCGCCGCTTCGTCGGCCCCGGTCAGGCCCAGCAGACGGGCCCTGGCACCCAATGCCGCCACGTTCAGCGCCACGTTGGCCGCGCCACCGGGGCGCTCTTCGTTATGCTCAACCTTGACCACAGGCACCGGAGCTTCGGGCGAGATACGTCCGGTGGGGCCAGACCAGTAACGATCCAGCATCACATCTCCTACCACCAGCACCCTGGCACTATCGAATTCCGGCAACTTGATCTTCATGGTTCCGACTCTTTTGAACATGGGAAAGGGGAAATATTATCACAGCCACCCATAATCGCACCCGTCGACCGGCCTTTGGTGGCCATTCGCGGCCGAGTTAATTAGAATTCCGTCACTTGTTGATAATG
>JBFGZI010000235.1:0-4038 GCA_041586855.1 Oceanisphaera sp.
AGCAGCTGGTGGCTTTCATCGAGAATGACCCGGCCCACGGCCTGGATGATCTGGGTGCTGGCCGCGCCCTCGAAGGTCACCTTGTCGTTGAGCAACGACAGCTTGAGCGCATCCAGCTCGAAGCCGCCGCCCAGGCGCAGCCCCAGCACTTCCGGGGCCGGCTCGGCCTGAACGGACGGCGGCTGCATTTTCTTCTTCAGCCAGTCGAACATCTTATTGTCCCGTTATTTGCCCAGAATACGGGCCAGTTCATCCTCGGCGCCGGCCGACTGGCTGCCGGTAATGCCGGCGGACTTCAGCTTCTGCTCCAGGGCGTCGCCGCTCTCGCTGGCGGCCCGTTCGGCGGCCACGTCCAGCTCGGCCTGGCGCTGGGTCTGTTTCTGCTTGATGCGATCCAGCGATTCCACCGCCGTTGTCATCTTGGTGTTGGCGCCGCTGTGGCGGGACGACACCGCCGCCTGGGCCTTTTGCACGCTTTCGGTGGCCTTGACCATGTCCAGTTGCTGTTCCAGCTGGCGCAGCCGGCTCTTGGCGGTGGTGATGTTGTTTTTCAGGTTCAGCTCCGAGGTGGCATACTGGTCGGCGTAGCTCTGCTCGCCGTCCTGCTCGTTTTTCAGCTCGGCCACCCGCTGGGCACATTCCAGCGCCAGCGCCTTGTTGTCTTTGGTCATGGCGGTGCGGGCGTGGGCTTCATATTCCGCTATGCTGGCGCCGATGGCGTCCACCTTCTGTTTGGCCAGCTTGCGCTTGGCCATGATGCCGGTCAGGGCCTCGTCGGAGCGGCGCAGCTCCTGTTTGGCTTCGCGAATTTCCTGCTCCAGAATACGCAGCGCCTGGCTGTCGGCCACGGCTTCGGCGGCTTCGGTGGCGCCACCCTTGATGGCGGTGACCAGTTTTTTCCATACGCTCATACGGTTACTCCTTGTAGCTGGTCCTGATACAGGTCGAGAAAGGCCTCGGTGTTGCGGAACAGGGTTTCCACCTCGATCAGCACGCTTTCTTCCTTCGAGCCGGCCGAAAGAGAGCCGAAGGCGATGTAATAGTCGTCACCATTGATCTTGCTGATGCCGACCGTGGTCAGCGGAAACAGCTGATGGGTACGCAATATGGTGTCGTTCAGCACGGCGGCGTCGTTTACCTGGGTGGCGGGAAACAGCAGGGTTTCGGCGATGATCTGTTCACCGGCCACGGCGAGATAGGCTTCCAGCCCGTCGGCATTGGTGATCAGCAGGGAGTCGTCTTCGAGTTTGCACTGCCAGCCTTCGCGGGTGGCAAGCAGGCCGTGCAGTTGTTCCAGGGTCCAGGACATGCAGGTACTCCAGTGTTGGTAGGAATAAGGTGAATGGGTAACCACTGAAGACAAGATAGAACAGAGTTGGTTCCGAAAGCTACCCTCATTCGCCTATAGAATGCGCGGGGGAGGCCCGGTCGGCGTCACTCGGGGGCCTGATGAGCGGCGATGAGGCGGCTATGAAACGGCCAGCCGTTCCCGAATGGGCGTCAGCAGCAGGGGGCTCAGATCGATGGCGTTGGAGGGGTGGGCAATGGCATTGGTGGTGATCAGCCGGCGCAGCCCCTTATCGGCCAGTTGCTGCGCTATGTCGTCGGCAAAGAGGCCGTGAATGACGGCGCAGTCCACCTGCTGCAGGCCCTGGGCGCGCAATGCCTGCAGGCAGCGCAGCACCGTCTGGCCGCTGGAGAGCACATCGTCGATGATCACCGCCGTGTGCTGGCGCCAGGCGGACAGGTCCGGCAGCTGGACCGCTACCTGCCGATCGCCGCTGCGGACCTTGCTGCCGACCACATAATCATGGCCGCTTTGGGCGGCGATCTGCGCCACCCATTGTTCGCTCTCGGCATCCGGCCCCACCAGTAACAGCGGCTCCTGCCGCTCGCCGAGCCAGCCGGCCAGCAAGGGCGCGGCCTGCAGCACTGTGCTCGGTACCCGATAGATTTCATCCAGGCTGTGATAACGATGCAGGTGCGGGTCGACCGTGACCAGCCAGTCGATTTGCGACGACAGCAGCCGGGCAAAGGTGCGCGACGTCACCGCCTCGCCGGCGTGAAAGCGGCAGTCCTGGCGCATATAGCACAGATAGGGAGCAAGCAGCCCCACCTGGCTGGCGCCCAGCTCCCTCAGGGTGTCGCACAAAAAGCTCAGGGGCAGAAACTTGTCGTCGGGGTGGGACAGGTCTGCCAGCACCAGCACGGGGCGGCCTGCTACCTCGTTGTGGATGCGCAGGTAGCTTTCGCCATCCGGAAAGCGGCGTCGTTCCAGTTGGCCGGCTTCGGCATTCAGGCCCCGGCACAGGGGGGACCGCAGCGGATGATCGTCATCCAGGGAAAACAGCAAGGGCATCATGGGGCTTCTCCAATCATGAACATATCGTGATTGTTGGCGTAATAGGCCGCCGCATAGTCCAGCTCGCCCCGGCTGTCGGCGTAGAGAGTCAGCAGCGGCTGCTCCTGCGCCAGGGCCTGGCCCAGCTTGATATGCAGACGCAGGCCGGCGGCGGGAGAGATGGGCGCGCCAGCCAGCTTGGCCAGCCGGGACAGGCGTCGGTTGTCCATGGCCAGCAGGGTGCCGCTGTGCCTGGCCCCCAGCTCGAGCTGGTGGGCGGCCTGCGGAATTTGTTTCATCCCGCCCTGGGCGTCGCAAATCCGCTTGAACTGTTCCCAGGCCTGACCCGAGGCCAGTATCTCCCGCGCCCGGGCCTGCGTGACCTCCAGGGTGCCGACCCCCGCCAGATCCAGCAGGTTGGCGGCGAGAAACAGCGCCCGCTCGCGCAAGTCGGCGGGGGCCCCGGGCTCGTTGTTGAGCACGGCGAGAATGTCCTGCGCTTCCTGGGCCGGCCCTATGCCATAGCCGATGGCCTCGGCGCCATCGGTGATCAGGCAGCGCATCTTGAGCCCCAGCGCCTGGCCGACGGTGTCGAACAGGCCGGCCAGGTGCCTGGCCTCGTGCTGGCTGCGTACCTTGGCGGTCGGCCCCACGGGAATGTCGATCAGCGCATGGGTGGAGCCGGCGGCCAGCTTCTTGGACAGTACCGAGGCCACCAGCTGGCCGACGCCGTCGATATCCAGTGCATGCTCTATGCGGATCAGCATGTCGTCGGCCGGGCTGAGGTTGACGGCGCCGCCCCAGGCCAGGCAGGCATTGACCTGGCGTACCGTCTGCTGGATTTGTTCCAGGTCGAGGCGCACCGTGGTCAGTACTTCCATGGTATCGGCGGTACCCGAAGGGGAGGTGATGGCCCGGGACGAGGTCTTGGGCATGACCAGGCCGGCGGCGCTGGCGATGGCCACCACTATGGGGGTGGTTCTGTTGCCGGGCACGCCGCCGATGCAGTGCTTGTCGACCAGTTGCAGGGTGTCGGGCCAGGTCAGCCGTTTGCCGCTGGCCACCATGGCCTGGGTGAGGGCGATGACTTCCTGGGTGTTGAGGCAGTCGACCCCGGCGGTGATAAAGCTGGCGATCTGCATGTCCGAATAACGGTGGGCGGCGATGTCGGCCACTATGTCGTGAATTTCCCGGGACGAAAGGGTATGGCCGTAGATTTTCTTGCGTACCGCGCTCATGGAATGGAGCAGGGGCGCATGGCTGATCTGCACCCGTTCACCCCCCTCGAGCGCCATCCGTTGCCAGGCGATGCGAGAGAAGCCGATATGATCCGGCGGCAGCACCTTTTCGGTGACCACATTGAGGGTGGCGATGATACTGCAGTCACCCAGACCGACCTGGATGCGGGTATTGGCATTGAAGCCTTCGGCCCGGCAGACCTCGCAGTCGGCGCGCATGAACACCACCGGCTCCTGGTGGGTATCTATGCCCATTTCCATGGCAATCAGCGAATGAGAGGCGGACATGGCACTGGTTTCCTGTAGTTGGTAGGGCCACCTGCTGGCGGGGAACAGTTCAAGCTTAGTCCGAGCCGGCGGCTTGTACCTGTGCCGCGCGTGATGGCGGCATGTTCTAGCGGCACAGAGCGATAGCACTTAGGCTTTGTGTTACACGGCTTTTGTTAAACCGCCGCCGCT
>JBFGZI010000236.1:0-4031 GCA_041586855.1 Oceanisphaera sp.
CTTAGCCATCCCCTCATATGAGCTAGAGCTGACGCGGCTTGACGGGTAGACTACCCGTCTTTGAACCAAACTCGGCGACACGGCAGCTCATGATCACCCGCGATACTATATCTGAACACCTACATGACATCTTCGGCCAGGATATGCATGCCAAGCGGGTACTTTCATTGGCCAATGCCACTCAGGGCGTCATTGAATCCAGCTCGCTGGCCATTCATGCCATCGGTCATGGCCTCGCCCAGGCAAATGGCTTGGAGCGAAAGTACGCCATCAAACAAGTGGATCGTTTGCTGAGTAACACCAAGCTGAATGTCTGGTCACTGTTCGATGACTGGGTGCCCTATGTGGTGGCTGAACGAAAGGAAATCGTGGTCTCCATGGACTGGACCGAGTTCGATGCCGATGACCATAGCAGTATCGTCCTTAGCATGCAGACCAGCCATGGGCGTAATACACCACTGCTGTGGAAAACCCACAAGAAATCGCAATTAAAGGGCCAGCGTAATGCCCATGAAGACGAGCTGTTGTGGAAGTTGAAAGCCTGTTTGCCAGATGATGTAGCGGTGACCGTGGTAGCTGACCGGGGCTTCGGCGATACGGCCTTGTTCGCCTTGCTGGAAGACGTCCTGGAATTCAACTATCTCATTCGTTTTAAAGACAATATTCTGCTCTGCCCAGTCGGCGAAGACCTCAAGAAAGCCAAGCAATGGCTGACGCCTAGCGGCCGCACACGCACCCTGAAAGACGTCGAGCTGACGGCTCAGCGACAGCCTGTCGCCCGCGTCTTCTGCTGCAAGAAAGCCGATATGAAAGAGGCCTGGTTTCTGGCCAGCAATCGACGGGATTTAGGCGCCGTCGATGCTCTCAAACTGTACGGCAAGCGCTGGGGAATAGAGTGTAGTTTTCGTGACATCAAGGACTACAAGTTCGGCATGGGCATGGCTGATACGCATATCAGTTCCACCAAGCGCCGAGACCGTTTGTTCCTATTCAGCGCCCTGGCTATCGTACTGCTGACCTTGCTGGGCAAGGCCGGTGACGCCGTCGGACTGGAGAAGACGATAAAAGCCAATACCAGTAAAACCCGTACCTACTCCTTCTTCCGGCAAGGGTGCATCTATTACCAGATGCTACCGAAGATGAAGGAAGAAAATGCCATCAAGCTGATGGAAAAGTTTTCTTACTACCTGTCTCAGCATCGCTTATACAAGCGGATCTTCGGGATTATTTGAGTAATGAAAATGAGGGGATCTCTAAGGGCCAAGACACAGTTTTAAATCAACCAAGGGAATAATCATGAGCTGTATTTTCTGCGATATCGTGGCGGGCAAGGCGCCCTGCCATAAAGTATGGGAAGACGATGAACACCTGGCGTTTTTGTCGATTTTCCCCAATACCAAAGGTTTTACCGTGGTGCTTCCCAAGGCCCACCACCCCAGTTACGCCTTTGAGGCGCCCGACGAAGTACTGAGCAAGCTGGTTATCGCCACCAAGCGCGTGGCTCGGTTACTGGACCAGTCGTTTGACGACGTGGCCCGCACCGGCATGTTCTTTGAGGGCTACGGGGTGGATCACCTGCACAGCAAGCTGTTTCCCATGCACGGCACCGGCAGCAACTCGGCGTTCCAGGGCATTGAGTCGGTACGGGAGAAATTTTTCGAGCGCTACGAGGGCTATTTGTCGTCCCACGACAGTCACAGAGCCAATGATGACGAGCTGGCCACCCTGGCGGCGCATATTCGCAGCGTGGCGGAAAAACGCTAAAGGACTTTATTCCGCACCAGGCCGCGCTTTACACTTTTGCATAGCTTGCCAAAGCGGCGGATCTCGTCGAAGTGGGGAGGAATGCCCCGCTTCACCTGGTATTCCCAATAGCTGAGCTCCGTGTCGAGCAGCTCCATCAGTTTTTTGGGGCAGCCAATGCAGTTATTGCCGGTGCCGCACACAAAGGTGTCGGACTCGTAAAGAGGAAAGGTTTCCTTGGCCTGGTCGATGAGCTCCCGCATGGCGGTGAGCCGGTCGGGCTTGCGAGACATGGCGCTCTCCTGCCGCAAAGCGGCGCGGTAATATGGAATCAACCCCGCCAGCATACGCTTGCTGCCTCCCCTCGCCCTGATCTGCGTCAAACCCGGCTTTTACAGTATCAACCGGACTCAGACTTGCTCGGTGGTACCGGCGGCTTTCGGGTAATTCTGCGGGAAGAGCTCGCGCATGGCCGCTTCGTCACGCTCCGCCTTGAACTCGATGTTCTTGCCCAGTTCCCGGGCGCGAGCCACGGCGGGGCGGCTATTGATGCTGTCGAACCAGCGTTGCTGGTTCGGGTAGCTCGCCAGGGCGTCTTCACCCAGGATGAACCCAGCCTTGTCGATCCAGCCCCAGGCCGAGATGTCGGCAATGCTGTAGCTGTCGCCAACGATATAGTCCCGATTTTCCAGATGCGCATCCAGTACCTCGTAATGACGCTGTGTTTCACGCTGGTAGCGATTGATGGCATAGGGGAGTTTTTCCGGCGCCATGTGCGTGAAGTGAACCGCCTGGCCAGAATAGGGGCCCACGCCGCTGGCGATGAACATCATCCACGAAAGCAGTTCGCCGCGCTGCTGCGGATCGCCCGCCAGCTGGCCCGTTTTTTCCGCCAGGTAGAGCAGAATAGCGGTAGAGTCGAATACCCGAACGCCGTTATCGTCAATGGCCGGCACCTTGCCGTTGGGGTTGATACGACGAAAGGCGGGTAAATGCTGTTCGCCTTTCAGGGTATCGACGGGCACCAGCTCATAGGGCAGGCCCGTTTCTTCCAGGTAGAGTGCAATCTTCAACGGGTTGGGCGTGGGGTGAAAAAAGAATTTGATCATGAGTGCCTCCGGCTTGTTTTGAATGATCATTCCAGCATCTCTTGAATGATCATTCAAGTTGAATTTGAACATTCATTCAACCTGCAGGTATACTTCAGGCTGTAAGCCAAGACGGGAGTAAAGATGACGCGGGTACAGTTTGATCGGGAACAGGTGATTCAGGATGCAGCCCGGCTATTCTGGCAGCAGGGCTTTAGCGGTGCGTCCATACAGATGGTCGTCAAGGCGACCGGGCTCAAGCCTGGTAGCCTGTATCTGGCATTTGGCAGCAAAGAAGGACTTTATCTGGCCGCCCTGGAACATTATGCCCATCAGTCTCAGGCCATATTGCGCCAGACGCTGAAAGAAGAGATGTCCTTTGGCGAGGGCATATGCCGGCAACTGTTGCGCATGGTGGAGGAGTCCGCCAGGGCGGATTATTGCAGTTGCTTCCTAATCAAGAGCCAGCTGGAGCTAGCTGCGTCCGGTGGCGAGCTGCAGCATCGCGTGAGCAGCTATCTAAATGACATTGAACGCCTGTATTCCGATTATCTAGCCCGTGTCTATTCACCCGATCTGGCCTGCCAATATGCGGCGAGCCTGATGCTGCATATCTTCGGGATCCGGGTATATGGCTATCTGGGTAATAAGCAGGAGACGACAGTGGCGGCCGTTAAGGCCGGACTACCCTGGCTGCCGTGGGATACTCTCGGTAACGAGGCCCCAACGGGTAATGGAGTAAAAATCCCTTTGCCTTAGGCTGATCCTGGTCGTTCAAGAGAATGGGAAAGTGAGGGGGTCGGGAAAGTGAGGGGGTCAGGTCTTGCCTTTTGCCCCTATCTTCCGATTTGTAATTTAGACCAATCTTAATAAAAATCTGATCTTTCTCAAGCCCGAATTCAGAGGCAACCCCCGCTCACTCAGGTTTATCAGACAGGCAAAAAGCAACACCTGACCCTACCCGCTGACCCTACCCGCTCAGTAATCAAACCCCGGCTGCGCTTTCACGCCGGCGTCGAAGGCGTGCTTGATGGGCTGCACTTCGCTCACTGTGTCGGCCAGCTCGATGATGGATCTGTGGCAGCCACGGCCGGTGATGATCACGTGCTGGTGTTTGGGGCGGTTTTTCAGCGCCGTCAGCACCCGATCCAGGTCCAGATAGTCATAGGCCACCATGTAGGTGAGTTCGTCCAGCAGCAC
>JBFGZI010000237.1:0-4025 GCA_041586855.1 Oceanisphaera sp.
GAGATGCCACCGACCACGAGCGCGGCGAGCACTCCTACTACTGAGTTTACCATTCGGTGTAGTAAAAAGCGGATAGTAAAAAGGGAGCCATATTGGCTCCCTTTTTGTTTTCTATATCAGCCGCTTATACCTATCCCATTAAACAACCGATCGGTCTTCATTCCGAACAAAGGGCCCGCTCCCACGACCGTGAAATGCCAGGGAAGCGGCCATTGCCCTGCTGAGTCGGGATCGCAAGGCGGAATAATACCAATTACATCACTCGATCTGTTTGACTGTCATACCAATCCCGGACAAAGGGCCCGCTCCACCGACTCGCTCAAGCACTTCCTTGTGACACTCAGCACATGACGTCCGACCGCCATGGACGGCGGGAGTGCCAACATTGCAGGAGCTTTTGTTGGCCCTGTCATGTGATGGTCGGTGGAGCAGATCCCTTTGCCCTCCTTGATGCTCCGGCGTCGCCTGTTAGCACTGCCTGCAGGCAACTCGGTGTTGCCTCTGGTCAGGGGCCTCAATATGATCAGATCATTACTGGGATTGGTATAAAGCCAGGCCTACAGGGCGCAGGCTCGGCATACCGCTGCACACCAACAAAAAGAGGAGCCTCACGGCTCCTCTTTTTGTTTCAGGCAACTGCACTCAGTAGTAGGAGTGCTCGCCGCGCTCGTGATCGGTGGCATCGCGCACGCCGGTGATTTCGCCGGCAAACAGTTCAAGCAACTGCTTCTCGATACCATCTTTCAGCGTGACATCAATCATGGAACAGCCGTTACAGCCGCCGCCGAACTGCAGAATGGCCAGACCATCCGGCGTGATTTCGGTCAGTACCACCTTGCCGCCGTGGCTGGCCAGCCCCGGGTTGATCTGGGACTGCAGCACATACTCGACCCGATCCGCCAGCGGCGCATCATCCGGCACCTTGGCCATTTTGGCATTGGGTGCTTTCAGGGTGAGCTGAGAGCCCATCTGGTCGCTGACAAAATCGATTTCTGCTGCGTCCAGGAAAGAGACGCTTTGCTGATCCACGACCGCCTCAAAGCCCTCGAACGGCAGATGCATATCGTCATGATCGACGGCATCGGGCGGACAATAAGAAACGCCACATTCGGCGTTGGGGGTGCCCGGGTTAACCACAAACACCCGAATATTGGTGCCTTCCGGTTGTTGCGACAACAGTTTGCGGAAGTGTTCCTGGGCGGTTTCGGAAATCGTAATCATCGCTATCCTCGTAAACCTGACTTAAAAACTCAACTTTTATCATACTCTTGTTGCCGTCGCTTGAATAGCCGTCAGTGCTCAAGAGTCCGGCAGGCGGCCCAGACCTCCACCCGGGTGACGCCCTGGGCGTGCAGCAGTCTGGTCAGCTCGGTCATGGTGGTACCGGTGGTGATCACATCGTCCAGCAGCGCCACATGACGGTACGCCACGGGCCGTGCGCCGAAGGCGCCGTGCAGGTTTTGCTGTCGCTGGCGGCGGTTGAGGTGGGTCTGGGAGGCGGTGGAGCGAAGCCGACGCAGGATGCGGGTATTCACCGGTATATCCAGTATCTCATGCAGGCCATGGGCGATTTCGGTGGCCTGGTTATAGCCCCGGCGCAACTGTCGCCACCAGTGCAGGGGCACCGGCAGTATGACCTCCGGATAGGGTGGCTCCAGTCGCCGGGCCAGCAGCTGGCCGAGCAGGCGACCGTTCAGCGCCCGCCGATGATACTTGAGGTCGTGGATCAGGCGAGGGTAAGGCGACTCGAAGTCGGCCAGCACCTGCATCCGTTGCCAGGGCGGTGGTCGGCGCTGGCACTGGCCGCAGTGAGCATCTTCCACTGCCAGCGGAAAGGCACATTGTGGACAGGGGTGCTCCAGCGGCGGCAGTTCATCCCGACACTGGCGGCAGATCAGCGCCTGTTGCTCGCAGTCGTGTCGACACAGCAGGCACTGACCCCACCAGAGGGTGCCGGATTGTAAGCGGACGCTCAGCCGTTTTATCATGGCGGTATCAAGATAACGGGATTTGCTGATGAGTGTATATGTAGAACGGCGCGGCCGGGGGCCGGATCTGGTGTTGTTGCACGGTTGGGGTATGAATGGCGCCGTCTGGCAGGGCCTGACACCACGGCTGGAAGCGGACTTTCGGCTGCATCTGGTCGACTTGCCGGGCTTCGGCCACAGCCCGGCGCTGCCGCCGCATGCCGGCCTGGATGACTGGGTCGCCGCCGTGCTGGGGGCCGTGCCTGACAAGGCGGCCTGGCTGGGTTGGTCACTGGGTGGGCTTGTCGCCACCCATGCCGCGCTGCAGGCGCCAATGCGAGTGCAGAGCCTGATCACCCTGGCCAGCTCACCCCGGTTTGTCGCCGAGGGCGACTGGCCCGGTATCAAGCCCGGGGTGCTGGCGGCCTTCGAGCAGCAACTGGCGGAGGATCATCGGCAGGTGGTGAATCGTTTTCTGGCCTTGCAAGCCATGGGCAGCGAACACGCCCGGGAAGACATTCGTCAGCTGCGCGACAGCCTGGCCGAGAAGCCGGCGCCGAACCCGGCAGCGCTGGCCGCCGGTCTGGCTCTGCTGGGCGAGGTGGACTTGCGTGCCCGCTTGCAACAGCTGCAATTACCCATGCTGCGATTGTATGGTCGGCTCGATGGCCTGGTGCCGAAAAAAGCCATCGCTCTGGTGGATGCGTTGCTGCCGCACAGCCAGAGCCACGTTGAACCGAGGGCATCGCATGCGCCCTTTATTTCTCACCCGGATGCTACCGCAGAGAAAATCCGCAGCTTCTTGCTGAGTGATGGTGTTTTGTAAAGATTCGGGTACCCGACTCGGCTGCCAATCATGGCGGCCTGACCTATAGTAAGGGCTCGGAGATCATCTGTGGCTCGCTCAGGTGAAGCCTGAGCCGGGGAGAAGGAGTGTCGGTCATGGCCGGTTATCAGCTTAAACTCAAGCGCAAGCAGCAGGTTGCCGAAGGCACCCTGGCATTGTATTTCGACAAGCCCGATGATTTCAGCTTCAAGGCCGGTCAGTGCGCCCGTCTGGGGCTGATTGATCCGCCCGAAACCGACGATGAGGGCAATGCTCGTATTTTTTCCCTGGCTTCAACCCCCGCCGAGCCCGAACTGATGATGGCCACCCGCATCAGAGACAGCGCTTTCAAGCGGGTGCTGAATGCACTGGAACCGGGGGCCGACCTGACCCTGAAAGGCCCCTATGGCGACTTCACCCTGCCCGCCGACCCGGCCCGACAACTGGTATTCATTACCGGCGGCATCGGCATCACGCCGGTCAGAAGCATGCTGTTGCAGGCCATTGCGGAGAACCAGGGTCGGCAGATGACGCTGTTTTATGCCAACCGGCGGCCGGAAGATGCCGCCTTTCTCGACGAGTTGGCCCAGGCCTGCGCCGCCGATCCTCATTGCACCCTGGTGGCGACCATGAGTCAGGCCGAACAGTCGGCACAGCACTGGCAAGGTGAGCGCGGCTATGTGAACAGGGCCATGCTGGAGCGATATCTGGCTGACCTGACGCAGCCTGTTTATTATCTGGACGGGCCGCCCGGCCTGGTGGCGGCGATGAAAGCCATGCTGAATGAGGCCGGGGTTGCCGAAGATCAGCTGCGTACCGAGGAATTTGCCGGTTATTGATGATTATTAGCAGTAAAACAACGCGGCAGAGGACAGGAAAATAGATCTGCCGCTTTTCTGTGTGTAAAATTCGCTCTCTTCCGATGAACAACGAGACCATCCCATGGGCAGAGCCTATCAAAACCGCAAAGAATCCATCGCCAAGACGGCGAATGCCAAGAGCAAGGTCTACAGCAAGTACGGCCGCGAAATCTACGTTGTGGCCAAGTCCGGTGGCGCCGACCCGGACGGCAACCTGGCGTTGCGCGGCCTGATCGAACGCGCCAAGAAAGACCAGGTGCCTGCCCATGTCATCGAAAAAGCACTGCAAAAAGCCACCAGTGGCGCCGGCGAAGACTTTTCACCGGCTCGCTACGAAGGCTTCGGCCCCGGCAACTGCCTGGTGATCGTGGA
>JBFGZI010000238.1:0-4015 GCA_041586855.1 Oceanisphaera sp.
CACCACCCGGCCGATGCCGGCGATCCCCACCTGTTTGCAGCTGGAGTGATAGATAAACACCTCATCTCCCACCTGCACCTGATCACGCAGAAAGTTACGGGCCTGATAGTTGCGCACCCCTTCCCAGAGGGTGTTGGCCCGGATCAGATCATCGATGGAAAAGGTATCGGGCTCGGTTTTGAACAGCCAGTAGGCCATGGTATTTCCTCGTTATTTATTTGTGGCGTCATGCTGGCAGCCGGTGGCCGGCTGTGGCAACCTTGTTTGATAACTCATGGTTTGATAACTCATATTATCCTGCCGGGCCTCCCGGCCAGGCAATGCCGGTGTCCGCCAGAAGTGAAACAGGCCAACCGTATCCGTCATTTTTCATGGAGCCATGCCCTATGCACAAACCCACCCGCTACACACCGCTATGGCTCGGTATGGCACTGATCCTGTCTGCCTGTAGCGGCACCCCCGAGGTGCCGGCGCCAGCCCCCGAGCCAACGCCTGTGGTAACAGCCGAACCCGAGCCGCAACCCTTCGAGAATGAAGTGATCAGCGTACCGGTCAGCCCGGTACAAACCGTGCCGAGTAGCTGGTAACCATGGAAAAATATATCGGCATCATGTCCGGCACCAGCCTGGACGGCATCGACGCCGTGCTGGTCGCCACCGACGGCGAGCAGGTCCAGCTGCTGGCCCGCACCGCCAGTCCCTTCGAGCCGGATTTGCGCCAGCGACTGCTGACTCTGGCCGGTGGCGCTGCCGTCACGGCCCGACAATGGGGCGAGCTGGACGCCGAGCTGGGCCAGGCCTATGCCGCCATCACCATGCAATTGCTGCGCGAGTCGGGTCACAGTGCCGAACAAATCCGGGCCATCGGCTGCCATGGTCAGACCGTCTGGCATCAGCCCGCCGGGCCCCTGCCGTTTTCGCTGCAACTGGGGGACGGCAACCGGCTGGCGGCCGACACCGGCATCATCGCCATCAACGACTTTCGCCGCAAAGACATGGCGCTAGGTGGCCAGGGGGCCCCCCTGGTGCCCGCCTTTCATCAGCGGGTGCTGGGCGGCATGGACCAGGTGCGCATTCTGGTCAATATCGGCGGCATCGCCAACATCACTGTGCTGGCGCCGGACCGGCCGGTACTGGGCTTTGATGTCGGTCCCGGCAACATGCTGATGGATCTCTGGACTCGCCGCCACCTCGGCCAGCCTTACGACAAGGACGCCGCCTTTGGCTTCCGGGGCAAGGTAGACGCGACGCTGCTGGCCCGACTGCTGGCCGAACCCTGGCTGGCCCTGCCCGCCCCCAAGAGCACCGGCCGGGAGCTGTTCAACGAACACTGGCTGGATGCACGACTGCCGGATGGTCTGGCGCCGGCAGACGTACAGGCGACCCTGGCCGAATTTACCGCCACTGCCATCGCCAACGAGGTCGACAAATGGCCGGCGGGCGAGCTGCTGGTCTGTGGCGGCGGCGGTCATAATCCGCTGCTGATGCAACGACTGGCGGCCCTGCTGCCCGGCTGGCGGGTCGACACCAGCAACAGCGTCGGCGTGGATATGGATGCCATGGAAGCCATGGCCTTCGCCTGGCTGGCCCATCAGACGATACACGGCCTGGCCGGCAACCTGCCGGACGTCACCGGCGCCCGCCGCCCCGCCATTCTGGGCGCCATTCATCTGCCGGATTAAAAACGGTGAAGGGTAAAGGGTGAAGCGTGAGGGGGTTACCCATAACACTACTCCTTCAGGTTTTGGTATTCCCCCCTCACTCTTTACGCCTTACTCTTCACACCCTGATAGGAGTATTTAATGCCAACCCCAAACTTGCTGAGTGATCTGGCCAGACTCGCCTCCGAGGGCCGCAATCCCGAGACCCAGCACATAGACCGGCAGTCGACGCTGGAGATGCTCACCACCATCAACACTCAGGATAAACAGGTACCGGAAGCAGTAGCACAAGTGCTGCCCGCCATCGCCGCCGCCGTGGATACCATAGTGGCGGCCTTTCGCCGCGGTGGCCGGCTGATTTATATGGGGGCCGGCACCAGCGGCCGCCTGGGCGTGCTGGATGCCTCCGAGTGCCCACCCACCTTCAGCGTGCCCGAGGGCATGGTGGTGGGGCTGATCGCCGGCGGCCCCCAGGCCATGTTCCGCGCCCAGGAAGGGGCGGAAGACAACGAGCAGCTGGGCGCACAGGATCTGCAAAACATGCAACTGAGTGCGGATGATGTGGTAGTGGGCATCGCCGCCAGTGGTCGCACCCCCTATGTGCTGGGCGGCCTGCACTATGCCCGACAGCTGGGCGCCACCACTGTGGCACTGGCCTGTAATACGGGCTCCGCCATCGGCCTGGCGGCAGACATCGCCATCGAACCCGAGGTGGGCCCCGAGGTGATCACCGGTTCGACCCGGCTGAAATCGGGCACCGCCCAGAAGCTGGTGCTCAACATGCTGACCACCGCCAGCATGATCCGGCTGGGCAAGGTGTATCAGAACCTGATGGTGGATTTGAATGCCAGCAACCTGAAGCTGCAGGCCCGGGCCCAACGCATCGTGATGCAGGCCACCGAGGTGGACGAAGAGACTGCCGCCCTGGCGCTGCAGCAGGCGGACAACGAGGTAAAGCTGGCCATACTGATGCTGCTCTCTGGCCTCGACAAGGACGAGGCCCGCGCCCGACTGGAACAACACCAGGGGGTGTTGGGACAAGCTGTGAGGGGTGAAGAGTAAGGAGTGAGGGGTAAACTCCCCTTTGACACCGCATCATCAGAACAACAACGGGGTGCAACGCCAGGGGAGGGTTAGGGAAGGATTACTGGTCTTCGGCCAGCCGGGAGCGCAGCTTTTCTTCCCGGCGTCGATACCAGCCGGCCTTGAACGCCGTCCACCAGTCCTGGGACAACTCGCCGCCATGAGCTTCCAGTATGGCGATCACCCGGTCCAGGGTCAGCACGGCGGCGTCGTAGTCGATATCCAACCACTGCTTGCGCACCACCACCTTGGCCACCCCCGGCTCGGCGGAAAACACCTCGGCCAGCAGCTCTATCTGCAATTGATTGAGGTGATCGAGCTTCAGGTGCCGTCTGACCAGTGCCACCTCGGCCGGCCCTTCGCTGAATGATGTGCTCATACGCTTCTTCCTCCCGATACCCTCGGCCGAGGCAACACGCCTGACCTTAGCCCAGGGTAAACGACTGACTGAAACACCTCTGCAACGAACGCAGTCTTCGTTTCTGTCTACCAAGACCGAGTCAAGCGCAAGCCGAGTTCAAAAGCAAGTGCCAGAGCGTTGCAAAGTCCCGCCTGCTGGTTCAGCATAATGCGGAAACCCCTTCCATAAATCATTACCGAGAGGTCACCATGGACGCCACCCTTACCCTCAAGGCCACTGCCACCCTGCCCGCCGTGACCCTGCCCGCCATCGGTCAGGGTTCCTGGTACATGGGCGAAGGCCTGGCACCCCGCCGCGACGAGGTGCGAGCCCTGCAGCTGGGGCTGGAGCTGGGGCTTCGGCTTATCGATACCGCCGAGATGTACGCCGACGGCGGCGCCGAAGAGGTGGTGGGCGAGGCGTTAAAGGGTCGTCGGGAGCAGGCGTTTCTGGTGTCCAAGGTGTACCCCTGGAATGCGGGCAGGCGCAGCGCGATCAAGGCCTGCGAAGAAAGTCTGCAGCGACTGGGCACCGACCATCTGGATATGTATCTGCTGCACTGGCCCGGCAGCATACCGCTGGAAGAAACCCTGGCCGCCTTCGAACAGCTGCAGGCCGACGGCAAGATCAAACGCTTCGGAGTATCCAACTTCGATATCGACGAACTGCAGCAATGGCAACGGCTGAGCGGTGACGAAAGCGCCGTCAACCAGGTGCTCTATCACCTGAGTTCACGGGGCATAGAGCATTCGCTGCGCCCCTGGCAACGACAGCAGCAGATGCCGGTAATGGCCTACTGCCCGCTGGCTCAGGGTGGCCGCCTGCGCCGGGAACTGTTAGCTCATCCCGAGCTACAGGCCCTCGCCGTCGAG
>JBFGZI010000239.1:0-3993 GCA_041586855.1 Oceanisphaera sp.
AGATTATCGGTATGCAGCTCCACCAGGCCGGGCAGCAAACAGCCACCCTCACCGTCGATAGCCCCCGGTTGTCGGCTGGGGCCGTCGGCCAGGGCACGGATTTCCCCGTCGCGGATCTCGACCGAGCCCGCGACCACCTCGTTTTCCAGTATCAGTTTCACATTGGTAATAATCATGCTGAATGCTCCTCTTGCTTTGTCGCCGGCCGGGGGGCGGCTTCGGGTTGAATGTCATAGAGGTGGTCGGCTACCTGCTCTCTTACATCCTCGTCGTGGAAGATGCCGACAATGGCCGCTCCTCGCGCCTTGGCTTCGCGAATAAGCTCAACCACTACGGCCCGGTTGGTCGCATCGAGCGAGGCCGTCGGCTCGTCGAGCAGCAAAATAGGGTAATCGGCGATAAAGCCCCGGGCTATATTCACCCGCTGCTGCTCGCCACCGGAAAAGGTGGCCGGTGCCAACTGCCACAGGTGCTCGGGCACATTGAGCCGGGTCAACAGTACCTCGGCTCGAGCTCTGGCTTCGGCTCTGTCACCGCCCTGCTCTATCATCGGCTGCATCACCACCTCCAGGGCGCTGATGCGGGGGATCACTCGCAGAAACTGGCTGACCCAGCCGATGGTGTGACGGCGCACATTGACCAGGGTACGCGGCGGCGCCTGGGTCATGTCCAGCCACTGGCCCTGATGCTGCACTTGGATCCGGCCACTGTCGGTGAGATAGTTGCCGTACAGGGCGCGCAGCAGGGTCGACTTGCCGGTACCCGACCGGCCGTGCAGCACCACACACTCTCCCGCCGACACGCTCAGCGAGGCGTCGGACAACACCGGCAAGCGGATGCCATTCTGATTGTGCAGGACAAAGGTCTTGCGAATATTCGAAACTTTCAACGCGCAGGTCATTGGCGCTCCTAAATCATCAATTTAAATGCCGCAACATATCGGCCAAGAGTCAGGAACGAACGCAGACTCGCCATGAACTCATCCATGAGGGCTCCGCTGTGCCATCCCTGGCACAGAGGGTCTGCTTATCTACTCCTGACTCTCGTCCCATCATCCCGCACTGTTCATTCAGCTTTGCAGAACGGAAGACACGAGTAACTGGGTATAGGGATGCTGGGGGTCGTCCAGCACCTGATCGGTGAGCCCGGTTTCCACCACCCGGCTTTGCTTCATCACCATCAACCGGTGCGCCAGCAGCCGGGCCACCGCCAGATCGTGGGTGACGATAATCACCGCCAGCCCCAGCTCGGACACCAGACGACGCAGCAAATCCAGTAAGCGGGCCTGCACCGACACATCCAGCCCGCCGGTGGGCTCGTCCATGAAAATCAGCCTGGGATGAGTCACCAGATTGCGGGCGATCTGCAGCCGCTGCTGCATGCCGCCAGAGAAGGTCACCGGCATGTCGTCGATGCGGTCGGCGGGTATTTCCACATCCTGCAGCCACTGCAGCGCCTGCTCACGGATGTTGCCGTAATGGCGCTGGCCGACCGCCATCAGCCGCTCGCCTATGTTGCCGCCGGCCGATACCCGTGGCCGCAGACCGTCGAGCGGGTGCTGGTGCACCACACCCCAGTCGGTGCGTAGCAACTGGCGGCGCTGGCTTTCCGCCATCCGGTACAAACTGACTACCTGCTCCAACTGGCTGCCGGCGCTGCCACGCAGATACAGCACTTCACCTTCGTCTGGCGCCAGTCGGCCGGAAATGGCCTGCAGCAGGGTACTCTTGCCGGATCCGGACTCCCCCACTATGCCCAGCACCTCGCCCGGGTACAGATCGAAGGAAACCTCGGTGAAGCCCTTGCCCGGCGCATAGAGTTTGCTCAGATTCTGCACCGACAGCAGCGGCTGCTCCTGGATATTGACGGTCATCTCTTGCGGTGCCATGACGGTTTCTCCCGCTATGGGTAAGGTGTGTTGATTCATGCCTGCTTCTCCAGCTGCTGGCGACAATAGTCGGTATCGGAACAGATAAAGACCCGGCTACCCTGATCGTCGGTCACCACTTCATCGAGAAAGCTGTCGGTAGCGCCACAGATATCGCAGGGCTCGTCCCACTGCTGCACCTCGAAAGGATGATCCTCGAAATCGAGGCTCGTCACCCGGGTATAGGGCGGAATGGCATAGATGCGTTTTTCCCGACCGGCGCCGAATAGCTGCAGGGCCGGCATCATGTCCATCTTGGGGTTGTCGAACTTGGGGATCGGCGAGGGATCCATGATGTAGCGATCGTTGACCCGCACCGGATAGGCATAGGCGGTGGCGATATGGCCGTAGCGGGCGATATCTTCATACAGCTTGACGTGCATGATGCCGTACTCCTCCAGGGCATGCATCTTGCGGGTCTCGGTTTCTCTCGGTTCGATAAAGCGCAGCGGCTCGGGTATAGGCACCTGATAGACCAGGATCTGGCCCGCCTGCAGCGCCGTTTCCGGAATGCGATGACGGGTCTGGATCAGGGTTGCCTCCGTGGTCACCTCTGTGGTGTTCACCCCGGCAACCTGCTGGAAGAAGGAGCGGATGGACACCGCATTGGTGGTATCGTCGGCCCCCTGATCGATCACCTTGAGGATATCGTCACGACCGATCACCGCCGCCGTCAGCTGCACGCCGCCAGTGCCCCAACCGTAGGGCATGGGCATCTCCCGGCCGCCGAAGGGCACCTGATAGCCGGGGATCGCTACCGCCTTGAGCAGCGCCCGGCGGATCATGCGCTTGGTCTGCTCATCCAGATAGGCGTAGTTGTAACCCTGGTTGTCCGTGCTCCTGGTATGGGTGTTCATCATGCCTGCTCCTCTGCCTGTCCAGCCTCTGGGCCATGCTCTTGTTCATATTCCCTGCGCATCTTGCGCAGCAGTTCCAGTTCGGCCTGAAAGTCCACGTAGTGAGGCAGCTTCAGGTGGGACACGAAGCCGGAGGCTTCCACGTTATCCGCATGGGCCAGCACGAATTCCTCGTCCTGGGCCGGACCCGCCACCTGCTCGTCGTAGTCCGGTGCCTGCAGGGCCCGGTCCACCAGCGCCATCGACATCGCCTTGCGTTCACCGAAGCCGAAAGTCAGGCCGTAACCTCGGGTAAAGGCTGGCTTCTGCTGCTTGCCGCCGACAAAGCCGTTGATCATCTGGCATTCGGTCAGCTCGATATCACCGATCTCGATGGCAAAACCCAGCTCTTCCGGCACCAGCTCCAGGGTCACCTCGCCGGAGCGAATTTCACCGGCGAAGGGATGGTTACGGCCATAGCCGCGCTGGGTGGAGTAACCCAGCGCCAGCAAAAAGCCTTCGTCACCGCGCACCAACTGCTGCAGCCGGGCGGAGCGATCACAGGGGTAAGTCACCGGCGCCATGGTCACGTCGGCCGGCGTCTGGCCGTCGTCGCTTTCCGTCACCATCAGTTCCAGTTTTTCGAGGATGGCCGATACCTGGGGGCAGATCTGTGGCTCGGTCACCACCGGCTCGGGCCCCGGATGCTCGCCCTCGGCCAGCAGGGCAAAATCCAGCAGCCGGTGGGTATAGTCATAGGTCGGGCCCAATACCTGGCCGCCAGGCAAGTCCTTGTAGGTCGCCGAAATACGCCGTGCGATGCGCATACGGGCGGTGTCGACCGGCTCGGTGACCGCCAGTCGCGGCAGCGTGGTGCGATAAGCCCGCAACAGGAATATGGCCTCCACCAGATCACCGCCGGCCTGCTTGACCGCCAGCGCCGCCAGCTCCTTGTCATAGACGCCACCTTCGGTCATCACCCGATCCACGGCGCCGGCCAGTTGCTCTTCCACCTGAGCCACGCTGAGTTCCGGCTGTGCGGTATCACCGCGGCGTTTCTTCGCCTGCAGCTGATGCGCCGCGGCAATGGCCTTTTCACCACCTTTGACTGCTACATACATGCTTACACCTCCACCCGGGTAGAACGCGGAATCGCAACCAGCTCGCGGTCACAGACAAATATCAAATCGATGCCCAGCGGCGAGGACAGATCCCGCTCGCTCAGGAAGC
>JBFGZI010000240.1:0-3985 GCA_041586855.1 Oceanisphaera sp.
CTGGTATCCATATTATGGCTCAGCTTGAGGGTGGTGGCCTGTACAGAAGCAGTCATCGCCATAGTAGCGCCAACAACCAATGCCAAAATTGATTTTTTTCCCAACATTCTGATGTTCTCCATGAGGTCATTTATTGGACTGCCCATTCAGCTGGCACAGCCGCACTCCGTTTCTCATCCTGTACCTTGTCCTCCTCCCATATCAAAGTCAAAAACCAATTACAGATTGGTTGAACCAGATCACAGTTACAAGGCAAAAACATATTGGACCAATATTGATGTGATCTTGATCAACATTGTTGTAGCATTAATGGGTAAAATCGCCATCTGTTCCTGATAGCTCATTAGCATACCCGGGCGGGCTCATGGATAGCTGCCAGCAAGCAAGGTGTCAATCCACCCCGCAACCATCATAAGCCAAGGTGAAAACATGAAAGCATTAACCAACCTGGTCAACCAAAGCTTGGCCTGGCTAACCATCACCATCTCAACGGTTCTGGTTGCCTGTGTGGTATGGCAGGTACTGAGCCGCTATGTATTGGGCGCCCCCAGTACCGTCACCGACGAAATGGCTCGATTCCTGTTCATGTGGGTCGGTCTGCTCGGTGCCGCCTATGCAACAGGGTTAAAGCGGCATCTGGCCATTGATTTGCTAACCATGCGACTGACGGGAAAACGCAAGGCCTGCTCCGAACTGTTGGTTCAGCTGGCTGTTGCCGGATTTGCCGCTGTGATAATGGTTTATGGTGGCCTGGGGCTGGTCAATAAAACATTGTCTACCGGCCAGATCTCACCTGCTCTGGGGCTCCCCATGGGATACGTCTATCTCTGTCTGCCAATCAGTGGCATGGGGATACTGTTTTATTGTGTAGTGGACTCGCTGGATAAGCTGAAAACGCTTACCTCCCCCGCGGCATAACTTTTTTCGGTTTACAGGAAGGGTTTACTATGGAATGGCAAGTCATTCTAACCTTGTTTGGTTCATTCTTTGTATTTCTGGCATTAGGCATTCCCGTGTCCTTTGCCATAGGTATCTCCTCGGTACTGACCATACTGCTGTCATTACCCCTTGAACCGGCCATCGCCGTGGTGTCCCAGAAGATGGCGTCGGGATTGGACAGCTTTTCACTGCTGGCGATTCCCTTCTTTATTCTGGCCGGCAACATCATGAACTGTGGCGGTATCGCCATGAGGTTGATCAACCTGGCAAAAGTACTGGCCGGTCGTCTACCCGGTTCTTTGGCCCACTGCAACGTGCTGGCCAACATGATGTTCGGCTCGATTTCAGGCTCGGCTGTCGCTTCCGCCGCCGCCGTGGGTGGCACCATGGCGCCGATGCAGCGAAAAGAGGGTTACAGCCCGACCTATTCCGCCGCCGTTAATATTGCCTCCTGCCCGAGCGGCCTGCTGATACCGCCATCCAATACCCTGATCGTGTACTCCCTGGTCTCGGGTGGCACCTCAATTTCAGCGCTGTTTCTGGCCGGTTATATACCCGGCATGCTGATGGGCCTGGGCATCATGCTGGTGGCAGGTCTCATCGCCAAGCGCCGTGGTTATCCGGTAGATAAACGCTCCACCTGGCAGGACGTAGTGCGTCTGACCTGGGATGCCCTGCCTTCTCTGGCGCTGATCTTCATTATTATGGGCGGTATTATCTCCGGCGTGTTTACCGCCACCGAAGCGTCCGCCATTGCCGTTGTCTATACCCTGTTCCTGGCGGTAGGCGTGTATCGTGAGGTAAAGGTAATGGATCTGCCCAAGATCATCCTGGACTCGGCCATTACCACCTCCATAGTGCTGCTGCTGATCGGCGCTTCCATGGGTATGTCCTGGGCCATGGCCAACGCCGATATTCCCTACATGATCAGTGATGCTTTGCTTGCCATCTCGGAAAATCCGCTGGTGCTGCTGTTGATCATCAACATCATCCTGCTGGTGGTCGGTATTTTCATGGACATGACCCCGGCGGTACTGATTTTCACGCCTATCTTCTGGCCCATCGCTCAGGAAATGGGGCTGGACCCGGTTCATTTCGGCATCATGATGACCTTCAACCTGTGTATCGGCATCTGTACTCCCCCGGTCGGCAGTGCCTTGTTTATCGGCTGCTCCGTCGGCGGCGTATCGATTGATAAAGTGATCAAGCCGCTGCTGCCCTTCTATGGGGTGCTCTTCGCCACCTTGTTACTCGTGGCCTATGTACCTGAAATCAGCCTTTTCCTCCCCAGACTTCTGCTGGGTTACTGATTTGAATGGCCGGGAATGGAAAAACAAGACCGTTCCCGGCAATTTAAACAGCGCTTTCCGGTCACGACGAAACAAAGCGGTTTATACCACGCAAACAGGCTGTAAACCGTCCAACCCCGAGTATATCTTGCATTGGAGTACAGCCAGGCCTGACAGAGCACAGGCCGCTCAAACACCTGCCAGCACCAGGAAGTACTGGCACATAATTTAAAATTGAAACGGAGTGGCTGATGCTGTTTATCCTGTCGATCATAGTGCCCATTTTCATGCTGATTGCCCTGGGTTATGGCGCGGCAAGATGGCAGCTGATAACGGCCCAGTCCATTCAGGGACTGGGGCAGTTCGTGCTGTATTTCGCCATGCCCGCCCTGTTGTTCCAGAGCCTGAGTCAGATGGAATTCCAGGAGGTTCTGGAGCCCCTGTATTTGGCTGCCTATGCCGGCGGTTCCTTGCTGACATTGGCAGTGGGCCTGCTGCTGCTCCGGTATTTTCGGCATCAAGACGGCTCGCTGGCGGCCATCCAGACCATGGGCATGACGGCACCCAACAGTGCGTTTTTTGGCTACCCTATCCTGCTGCAGGTGCTGGAGTCGTCGGCGGCCAATGCCTTCGCCATGTCGGTCATGGTGGAAAACCTGATCATTATTCCGCTTGGGCTGTTATTGCTGGAATACAGCGCCCCCAAGAACGGGCGCCATCAGGCAGGCTCTCTCTGGTGGCTGTTGCTGGGTCGTCTGCTGCGAAATCCCCTGTTGCTGGCTATCGTGGCGGGTTTGTGCGTTTCGTTATGGGATATCCGGCTGCCGGACATCATCAACACCCCCCTCCGGCTGCTGGGCCAGGCATCGGTTGCCGTGGCGTTATTTGCGATTGGCGGTTCCCTGGTTGGTAACAAAATTCAGGGCAAGCTTCCTGACATGGGCATGGTCATGATGGGAAAGTTGATGCTTCACCCCTTGCTGGCGGCACTGATGATCTGGCTGCTGCCGCCCTTTGATGCCGGGTTAAGCAAGGCCCTGATACTGATTGCCGCCATGCCGATGATGAGCATGTATCCGATCATCGGCGCTCAGTACGGCCATGGTCGCTTCTGCGCCGGCACCCTGCTGCTGACGACAGTTACTGCCTTTATCACCATTTCTGTTGCCCTGTGGTTGATCCGGATATGAAAAAAGGCGCCGAGGCGCCTTTTTTACTGCCGAGCCTGGGCTCAGTGCTTGTGGCCGCAGCAACCGCCTGAATGGTCATGATCGTGGTCGTGCTCATCGTGGCCGTGTTCGCCATGTACATGGCCATGCGCCAGCTCTTCTTCGGTCGCTTCACGCACTTCGCGCACCACGCCCTTGAAGGTCAGGGTCATGCCGGCCAGCGGATGGTTGCCGTCCACCTTGACGTATTCTTCCGCCACTTCGACGATAGTCACAGGACGATGACCGTCATCGGTTTCGGCCACGAAGGTGTCGCCTTCGGCCACTTCCATGCCGTCGAACAGTTCACCGGGCACCGACTGCACCAGGGCATCGTCGCGTTCGCCGTACGCCTGCTCGGGATTCAGGGTCACATCGAAGTCTTCGCCGACGACCTTGTCGTTCAGCACGGCTTCCAGACCGGCCACCAGATAGCCGGTACCGTGCAGGTATTCCAGCGGCTGCTTGCCTTCGGTGGAGTCGAGGATGTCACCCTTGATGTTGGTGACGGTAAAGTCCAGCGTAACCACGCTGTTTTCGGATACTTTC
>JBFGZI010000241.1:0-3984 GCA_041586855.1 Oceanisphaera sp.
ACGCTGTCACGCAGCTGTTCGGCACTCATGCCGCTGCGAGCCAGCAGTTGCTGGTAGCGTTCGTTGTTGAAGCGGCCGTCCTGCTGAAACTCCGGCAAGGCGCGGATGGCGTTGCGTACCTGATCGTCGCTGGCATAGAGACCCAGTTCCTGTACCTTCTGGTCGATCAGTCGCTGTTCAACCATCTGTTCCAGTACCGAACGTCGGATCTGGGCAACATACTGGGGGTCGCCCAGCAGCTGGCTGAACTGGGGGCCCAGCTGATTTTCCAGCCGGGTTCGCTCGTTGCGATAGGCGTTTTCCAGCGCCTGGGCATTGATGTCGTCACCGTTGACCACGGCGGCCACTTCCACCGTGGGCCGAGTGACATAGCTGCCTACCCCGGCCAGAGCAAAAGATAAGATAATCAATACCAGAATGACTTTGGAAACGGTGCCCTGGGCGCCCGCTCTTAATTTGTCAAAAAACATAACCTGTCGTTACTCCCGATAGACGGTAATGCCGCCTTACCCGAAAAAAAAAGCGCACCCTTTGATGCGCCTTTCGAGTCATGACCTGCCGGACCCAAAAGCCCAATAAAAGCGTCGCTTAGTTGACTGCGTCTTTCAGTGCTTTACCGGCCTTGAAGGCGGGTGTCTTGGCGGCAGCAATCTCGATGGCAGCACCGGTTTGCGGGTTACGGCCGGTACGGGCAGCACGCTCACGCACGGCAAAGGTACCAAACCCAACCAGAGACACCTGATCGCCTTCTTTCAGTGATTCGGTCACCGCCTCAACAAAGGCGTCCAGCGCGCGGCCGGCAGAAGCCTTGGTGATGTCGGCGCCGTCGGCAATCTTGTCGATCAGTTGAGATTTATTCACAGTCATTCCCCTTGTCGTTTTTACGTTGGTCAGCTGACACAAGCTTAACTTCGATATTGTTATTGATGGATGACGGCGCTCATGGGCTTATCAAGCGCCGCTCTGCCGGCCATCGGCATCGTCCATGTCGGTGGCCGGCCACATAATTTCATCCAAGGCTACTGCGAGTCAGGGCTGCTGACAAGCCTGAAACCATGAGTTACGACTAAAAAGCTCAGGCAGTGACCACGGAAAAGGCTTCCGGGGGCTGTTCCAGGGCCAGTTCCAGCACTTCCTCTATCCAGCGCACCGGATGAATGTCCAGATCCTGCTTGATGTTGTCCGGAATTTCTTCCAGATCCCGCTCGTTTTCTTTCGGGATCAGCACCCGCTTGATGCCACCACGGCGTGCCGCCAGCAGTTTTTCCTTGAGACCACCGATGGGCAGCACTTCGCCGCGCAGGGTAATTTCGCCGGTCATGGCCACATCGGCGCGCACCGGGTTACCGGTCAGGCTCGATACCAGCGCGGTACACATGGCCACACCCGCACTCGGGCCGTCTTTCGGGGTCGCCCCTTCCGGCACGTGCACATGAATATCGCGCTTTTCGTGGAAGTCACTGTTGATGCGCCACTTGTCGGCACGGGAGCGCACCACTGTCATCGCCGCCTGCACCGACTCTTTCATGACGTCGCCCAGGGAACCGGTATAGGCCAGCTTGCCCTTGCCGGGCACGTTGGCCACTTCGATGGTGAGCAGCTCGCCCCCCACTTCGGTCCAGGCCAGGCCGGTCACCTGCCCTATCTGGTTGTGCTCTTCGGCTTTGCCGTAATCAAAACGACGCACACCCAGGTAATTTTTCAGATTGTCCTGGTTGATCACCACCTGCTTGATGTCTTTATTGAGCAGTATTTCCTTCACCGCCTTGCGGCACAGCTTGGAAATATCCCGCTCCAGGCTACGCACCCCGGCCTCCCGGGTGTAGTAACGGATAATGCCGACTATCGCCGAGTCTTCCACCACTATTTCGCTTTCTTTCAGACCGTTGCGGCTGATTTGCTTGGACAGTAGGTGGTTCTTGGCAATGTTCAGTTTTTCGTCTTCGGTATAACCCGACAGCCGGATCACTTCCATCCGGTCCAGCAGCGGACCCGGAATATGCATGGAGTTGGACGTAGCCACGAACATCACGTCCGACAAGTCATAATCCACTTCCAGATAGTGATCGTTGAAGCTGTGGTTCTGCTCCGGATCCAGCACTTCCAGCAAGGCCGATGCCGGATCGCCACGCATGTCGGACGCCATTTTGTCGATTTCATCGAGCAGGAACAGCGGGTTGCGTACACCCACCTTGGCCATTTTCTGGATAAGCTTGCCAGGCATGGAGCCGATATAGGTGCGGCGGTGACCACGAATTTCCGCCTCGTCTCGTACGCCACCGAGCGCCATGCGCACGTATTTACGGCCGGTGGCCTTGGCGATGGACTGGCCGAGCGAGGTCTTGCCCACGCCGGGCGGCCCCACCAGGCACAGAATGGGCCCTTTCAGCTTGTTGGTCCGGCTCTGTACCGCCAGGTACTCGATAATGCGTTCCTTGACCTTTTCCAGGCCATAGTGATCCGCGTCCAGGGTCTCTTCCGCCTTGGCCAGATCCTTCTTCACCTTGGATTTTTTCTTCCAGGGCACGGCGACCATCCAGTCGATGTAGCCGCGCACCACCGTGGCTTCCGCCGACATCGGTGACATCATCTTCAGTTTGGCCAGCTCGGCATCGGTTTTCTGCCGCGCCTCGTCGGTCATGCCGGCGTCTTCGACTTTTTGCTGCAGCGCCTCGAATTCATCGGGCACCTCGTCCATATCGCCCAGCTCTTTCTGAATCGCCTTCATCTGCTCATTCAGATAGTACTCGCGCTGGCTCTTTTCCATCTGTTTCTTGACGCGGGCGCGAATGCGGCGCTCTACCTGCAGCACGTCGATTTCCGACTCCATCATCGCCATCAGGTATTCGAGTCGCTCGCCGACCTCGGCAATTTCCAGCAGCTTCTGCTTGTCTTCCAGCTTGAGCGGCATGTGGGCGGCCATGGTATCGGCCAGCCGCGCCGCATCTTCGATGGCAGACAGCGACGTCAGCACCTCGGGCGGAATTTTCTTGTTGAGCTTGATGTAACTTTCAAACTGGGTAATGGCCGAGCGGACCAGGACTTCCTGCTCGCGCTCCTCGAGGACGGCGGTCTCCAGGTACTGAGCCTCGGCCACGAAGTAACCGTCCTGCTCGCGCAGATTTTCCATGCGGGCACGCTGACCGCCTTCCACCAGCACCTTGACGGTGCCGTCGGGCAGTTTCAGCAGTTGCAGTATATTGGCGATGGTACCGACCTGATAGAGATCATCGGCCTGTGGATCGTCGGTGGCCGCCTCTTTCTGTGCGATCAGCAGTACCTTCTTGTCCTGCTCCATGGCGGCCTCGAGGCAGCGGATGGATTTTTCCCGTCCCACAAACAGCGGGATCACCATATGAGGGTATACCACCACGTCACGGAGAGGCAGAACAGGGGTTTCGATGCGTTCGGAACGCTCTAGGGTCATAGTGTCCTCTCGGCTTGAATGCAATTATTAGCGCTTGGGCAGTATATGGGGGCGAGATCATCAGATTCAATCTCCGGACACGCAAAAACAGAAAAAGGGGCATAAAGCCCCTTTTGATCGGTCAAAAATGACGCACTCAGTCGCCGGAGGCCGCCTGAGTCTCCCCTTTCTGATAAATCAGAAGAGGCGCGGATTCACCCTTGATCACGGTTTCATCCACCACCACCTTGGCGACATCGTTCTGCGCCGGCAGATCGTACATGGTGTCGAGCAAGACCGCTTCCACGATGGAGCGCAGACCACGAGCACCGGTTTTGCGTTCCATCGCCTTCTGAGCAATGGCGCGCAGGGCGTCGTCACGGAACTCCAGTTCCACGTCTTCCAACGCGAACAGGGCACCATACTGCTTGGTCAGTGCATTCTTGGGCTCGGACAGTATCTGTACCAGCGCATCTTCATCCAGCTCGGTCAGGGTGGCGACCACCGGCAGACGGCCGATAAACTCGGGGATCAGGCCGTATTTGACCAGATCCTCGGGCTCGACCCGGGTAAAGACT
>JBFGZI010000242.1:0-3978 GCA_041586855.1 Oceanisphaera sp.
AACCCGCAGGGCAGCGCTTGTGGGGGCTTGCTACTGCGTTATCGCTTATTTATGTAGAGTGACTACACGGCATAAACTCTGCCTTGTATCAAGCCCCCACAAACTGCTGCAAAAATCATCTCGAAAGGTCAACAGACCCTAAGCTTGGGCAAAGACTTCCATCATTGTAGGGGCTGGGGCGCCAATGTACATGGGGAGCTTGGGAGGGGGAGTAAATATTCGACAAGCATCGAAGACAACACAGCCACAGGCGAGAGTGCCTGTGGCTGCTGGCTTATCCGATCAGGCTTGCAGTTCCTGCTCGGTGAAGATGCCCTGAAACAGGGCGGTGCTGAGATAGCGCTCGCCGGAGCTGGGCAGTATTACCACTATGGTCTTGTCGGCAAACTCGGGCAATGCGGCCAGGCGATTGGCGGCGACCACAGCAGCACCGGAGCTGATGCCGGCCAGTATGCCTTCATCCTTCATCAGGCGACGAGCCATCTCGATGGCATCCTCGCTGGACACCTGCTCGACCCGGTCGATCAAAGACAGGTCCAGATTACCGGGAATAAAGCCGGCGCCGATACCCTGAATTTTGTGCGGACCGGGCTTGAGTTCCTCACCGGCCAGGGCCTGGGTGATCACCGGCGACTCGACCGGCTCGACGGCAACAGTGGTAATGGCCTTGCCTTTGGTGTGCTTGATATAGCGGGACACACCGGTGAGGGTGCCGCCGGTACCCACGCCGGACACGAATACATCAATGCCGCCGTCGGTGTCTTCCCACAGCTCGGGGCCTGTGGTTTTTTCATGTATTTCCGGGTTGGCCGGGTTGTTGAACTGCTGCAGCAGCACGTATTTTTCCGGTGCCGTCTCTTTCAGCTCCATGGCTTTTTCGATGGCGCCTTTCATGCCTTTGGCGCCATCGGTCAGTACCAGATTGGCGCCCAGCGCTTTCAGCAGCTGACGGCGTTCCATGCTCATGGTGCTGGGCATGGTCAGGGTAATGGCGTAGCCACGAGAGGCGGCCACGAAGGCCAGCGCAATGCCGGTGTTACCACTGGTGGGCTCAATCAGCTCTTTACCGGGTACCAGCTCGCCCCGTTTTTCGGCATCCCATATCATGTTGGCACCGATACGGCATTTGACGCTGAAGCTGGGATTACGGCTTTCTATCTTGGCCAGCACTCGTCCCTTGCTGACCCGGTTCAGTTTGACCAGCGGAGTATGACCAATGGTCAGAGAGTTATCTTCGAAAATGTTGCTCATCACGGCTATCCCTAAGGTTCAGTAACACCAGAAGTATCTATATTGTCAGCTTAACCATTCTTTATAGAATGAGAAATGACGATTTGTTATAACCATATGTTATTAATTGATAGAATGATATTCCATTAATCCGGGAGGAAGCGATACTGTTTTCTGACCGGGTCTATTATCAAGAAAGGTAATGGTGGCATGCTATCCCTAGGCGTGTGTCCGGGTGTACTGTGGATCTGGCTGGTATTCAATTCAGGGAATGGGCGAGCAGCAAGATGATGAGCGGTGAGATGACAGGATATCGTGTGGTGTTCGGGTTGTGGCTGTTGCTGTGTGTCGGCATGAGCAGCGCGGCGGCTTCTTCCTGGCAGGACGAGCCCGAAGCCAGATTGCAGTTGCATCAACAGGGGCTGGAATTGGCGCTGGCCGATGTGCACCCCAAACTGACCCTGTGGTGGCAACAGGCGGTGTCGGTCGATACCGCCTCCGATGAAGCTGACGATCGCCTGCTGCTCGGCATGCAGGCATTCTGGCGATACTGGGCTTCGTTATCCTTCGTTGATCGCCAGTACCTGCGTACCACAGGCGCCTCTCTTTTATTCCGGGAGCAGGACCATATCGAACTGCAGTTGGCGGCGGAGCAGCGGCAGCGCCATCTTCTGGTGCAAGGGCTGGCGCCGAGGTATGCCGATCATGACCAGTTGCAGCAACAGCTGGCCCGGCTGCTGGCGCTGAATGTTCAGCCCTGGCCCGCGCTGCGTTCTGCCACCTTGCGGCCCGGTGATCGGGGTAAGGTGATATCTCGAGTCCGGGAGCGGCTAGGCTTGCTGGGAGACCTGCCGGTGGCAGGCAGATCTCCGCTCACGGGGGGGGGCGATGAAGCCGATGTACTCGCCGATACCGGTGCCTTCCATGATCCCGAAGTATATGATGCGGCTCTGGAACTGGTTGTTCGTGATTTTCAGCAGCGACATGGTCTGCAGGTAGATGGTGTTATCGGTCCCCAGACCTTCGCCTGGCTGGATGTGACCCCACTTCAGCGGGCCCAGCTGCTGATGCGAAGCATGCTCCGAACCCTGATTGGCGACCAGTTGCCGTCATCCTATCTGCTGGTGAATATTCCCGAGTACCGTCTGCGACTTTATCAGGATCAGGTGGTGGTGCTGGAAAGTGACGTTATTGTCGGTAAAGACGAGCGCAAGACCCCTATCATGGCCAGCAAAATCACCAATGTGGTGTTCAATCCGCCCTGGAATGTGCCGCGATCCATTATCGAGAAGGACATAGTGCCCAAACTGTATCGGGATCCCGGTTATATCGAACGGGAAGGTTTCGAGGTACTCGATGGTGCCGGTCGGGTTTCCAGAGCCGAATGGCAGGCCCGGCTTTATAACGGCGGCGGTTTTCCTTTTCGATTACGACAAAAACCCGGAGCCCGTAATGCCCTCGGCGCCTACAAGTTTCATCTGCCCAACGATGATGCCATTTATCTGCATGATACGCCTGGCCGTAGCCTCTTTGCGCGGGACGTCCGGGCGCTCAGCTCCGGTTGCGTGCGGGTAGAAGGCGCCGAACAGCTGGTGAACTGGTTGTTGGGTGACCAAATGAGCCCGGAGCGGCTGGCAGTATTGAAAGCCAGCGGCGTAACCCGCTGGTTACCGGTGGCTCGGCCCTTGCCGGTGTTCATGGTGTACTGGCCGGGCTGGCTGGGCCCCGATGGCTTGCCCCGCTTTCGCAACGACATCTATGATTTCGACCTGACCTTGCACAATCCCTTCACCGCCGGCTAGCCTCAACCCTGTAAGGCCGTCGTTTACGACGGCCTTATAACCAATGGTTGTTGATTATTTAATCCTTTATAGGATAATTTCCGCCCGTTTCTTATGCATGTGGTGACATCAGATAACCGAAAGGCAATGCCAGTGGCGGGTGATGGCGGCCTTCTGTTCAGCTCTTCCCTTTTAGCGCTGTGTCTTATCAACTGGGCTTCGGCCTGGCTGATGCACCCTTTTTGTATTTAAAAATGAGTTTGAAATAATGTTTGAAAGAGAAGATATGCTGAAACGTACCGTGGATCGTCGTCGTTTTTTAATGGGAATGGGTGGTCTGGGCCTGGCATCGCTGGTGTCGCTGCCGGCACAGGCCAGTCTGTCCGCCCCGGTACGCAAGTTGAGCCTGCACAACCTTCACACCGGTGAAAAAGTCACGGCCAGCTTCTGGGAAGAAGGCCGTTACCTCAAGGAAGGACTCAGCACCTTCAACCGCGTGATGCGCGACTTTCGTCGTAACGAGGTACATGACATCGACCCCAAGCTGTTCGATCAGCTGTTTCTGCTGCAGCATCGGCTGGGAAAGGCCGGGGAAATTCAGGTTATCTCCGGCTATCGTTCACCCAAGACCAATGCCATGCTGCGCAAAAACGGCGGCGGTGTAGCCAAGAAGAGCTTTCATATGAAGGGGCAAGCCATCGATCTGCGCCTGCCCGGCGTACCCTTAGCCCAGGTCCGCAAGGCCGCCTTGCAGCTCAAGGTGGGGGGCGTCGGCTATTATCCCAAGTCGGATTTTGTTCATCTCGATACCGGCCCGGTACGCAGCTGGGTGTAATGATCGACCCACAGGGCGGTGGCGCCGCAAATCGCCACCGGCATGATCAGCAGGTTGATCAGCGGCAAGCCCGAACAGAGTGCGACGCTGGCGCCAAAGCCCCAGCTGAGCCGTCTTTTTTCCGCCAGTGAG
>JBFGZI010000243.1:0-3972 GCA_041586855.1 Oceanisphaera sp.
CTGCTCTTCACTCAGGGGCTCGGTGGTGATTATCTGACTGCCGCAGGGCATGGCCTTGGCTGCCAGTCTGGGCTCCAGATCACCGAGGTAGGCGTTGCCCGCCATTACCACGAAACTGGCTTCTACCCGCCCCCTGGCGGTTACCACCGTCGCCGGCTCCCCATGCTGGATGTTGACGGCCGCCGATTGCTCGAAGATGCGACCGCCAAGCTTGCGAATGGCTTCGGCCTCGCCCAGCGCCAGGTTGAGCGGATGAATATGACCGCCTCGATAATCGAGCAGCGCCCCCACATAGGCCTTGGTGTCGATTTCTTCGCGCACCTGACCGGCATCCAGCAGCTCCAGGTTCTGGTGGCCGTAACGCTCCCAGTCAGCTTTTTTCGCACGCAGCTCTTCCAGCTGCCGCTTGTTGAGAGCGGCGAAGATGCCGCCGGGGCGAAAGTCGCAGTCGATTTTATACTGCTCGATGCGGCTGCGAATGATGTCGCCGCCCTCGAACATCATGCTGCCCAGCATGCGGGCCGTATCCCGACCGTAACGGGACTCGATCATCCCTATGTCCCGGCTGTAGGAATTGACGATTTGGCCGCCGTTGCGGCCGCTGGCACCGAAGCCGATGCGGCTGGCTTCCAGTAGCACCACATCGAACCCGGCCTCAACCAGAAACAGGGCGGTTGAGAGCCCGGTGTAGCCGCCGCCGACCACACACACATCGCAGCGGACGTAGTCGGTCAACTGCGGCCAGGGCGCATGTTGGTTGGCCGAGGAGACGTAATAGCTGTTTACGTGTTCCATGTAAAAAATTCCTCTTGTGTCTACCTCGGTATCCATCATTTGGTCATACCGGGCTTGACCCGGTATCTTTCTGCAAGAAGATCCTGACTTTCGTCAGGATGACGCTCTGAGGGCTTAATCCAGCGCCAGCCAGGTGGTTTTGAGTTCGGTAAATTTTTCCAGCGCGTGCAATGACTTGTCCCGGCCATTGCCGCTTTGCTTGACGCCGCCGAAGGGCACCGTCATGTCGCCGTCGTTGTAGTTGTTGATGAAGACCGAGCCGGCCTTGAGCTTGCGGGCCAGCCGGTGGGCCCGGCGCAGATCCGAGGTCCAGACCCCGGCGCCCAGGCCGTATTTGCTGTCGTTGGCCAGGCTGAGTGCTTCTTCCTCATCGGTGAAGGTGGTGACCGCCAGCACGGGGCCGAAGATTTCCTCCTGCGCCACCGCCATGTGCGGATTGACCTGCTCCAGCACGGTCGGCCCCATGAAGTTGCCGTTCTGACTACGACCGTCCAGGCTCAGCACGGCGCCGGCTTCCAGCCCTTCGCTGATATAGCGGCAAACGCTGGCATGATGATCGGCGTCGATAAGTGTCCCCATGATCGACTCGGGATCGAGCGGATCCATCGGTTTGAACGCCTCGGCGGCTTTCTTCAGCTCGACCATGAAGGCGTCCTTGATGCTTTCCTCCACCAGCAATCGGGTACCGGCGATGCACACCTGGCCCTGGTTGTAGAAGATACCGGCGGCGGAGGCCTTCGCCGCTTTGACCAGGCTCGGGCAGTCGGCAAACACCAGGTTGGCGCTCTTGCCGCCGGCTTCGAGCCAGATGCGTTTCATGTTCGACTGACCCGCATACTCCATCAGCAACCGTCCCACCCCGGTGGAGCCGGTAAAGGTCAGGCAGTCCACGTCCTGATGCAGCGCCAGCGCCTTGCCCGCCTCGTGCCCCAGACCGGGCAGCACATTGAGCACACCGTCGGGCAGACCGGCTTCCCGGGCCAGGGCTGCAAGACGAATGGCGGTAAGCGGCGATTTCTCGGAGGGTTTGAGGATCACAGAATTGCCCGCTGCCAGCGCCGGGCCCAGCTTCCAGCAGGCCAGCAAGAGCGGGAAGTTCCAGGGCACTATGGCCGCCACCACGCCAATGGGCTCGCGGCTGATCAGCGCCAGGGCGCCGGGGTCTGTGGGGGCGATTTCGCCGTAGACCTTGTCCACCGCCTCCGCATACCAGCGAATGGCGCGGGCGGCACCCGGAATATCATCGCGCAGGCTGTGGCGAATGGGCTTGCCGGTGTCCAGGGTTTCCAGCAGCGCAAGCTCTTCCCTGTGCTCGTCCATCAGCTCGGCCAGACGCAGCAACACCGCCTTGCGCCGGCTCGGGCCCGCCTCGGACCAGACGCCGGACTCGAAGCTGCTGCGAGCCACTGCCACGGCGGCGTCCACATCCGCCACCTGGGCCCGGCTCACCTCGGCAAGCCTCTGCCCGGTAGCCGGATTGATGCGGGTAAAGGATTCACCGCCCTGGGCGTTCCGGTACTGGCCATCGATAAACAGCCGGTGCTCTACCGCAAGCGTATCGGCCTTGTCTGCCCAGTAGACTCTGTCTCGGTAGTCCATCATCTTCTCCCTGCTATCGTTGAAAACGGGTGTCGGCACCCGGATATGACCTGTCTGGTTGATAAAGTATGCGGTGAGGTTATCAGACAGCCACGGTTATTTTTGCTGTCGATACCGGCGGCAAGCGCCGATAAAACCATCGAACAGGGCGCGAGACAGGGGGTTGCTACGACTCTGCCACTCCGGATGCCACTGCACACCGACGGCGAAGGGATGATCCGCCAGCCTGACCGCCTCAATCAGGCCATCGGGCGCCCGGGCTTCCACCCGCATTCCGGCACCCAGTGTCTTCACCCCCTGCATATGCAGAGAGTTCACCCTGCACTCGCTGGCACCACCGAGTTTGGCCAGCAGGCTATTCGGTTCGAGGGTAACAGCATGGGCATGGCCATATTGTGCCGACTGAGGTTGCTCCTTGTTTTCCCTGTGCTCCATAAAACCCTGGCCACTCTCATGCAGTCGCCGATGCAGGCTGCCACCGGTGGCCACCACCATTTCCTGAAAACCACGGCAGATGCCCAGCAGGGGCATTTGCCTGCGTTGGGCCTCGTCGATCAGCAGGAAACTCAGGCTATCCCGGCCCGGATCCACATGCGGTTCATCGCCCGTCTCACCATAGTGATGAGGCTCTATATTGCTCGGGCTGCCGGTGAGCATGATGCCATCCAGCAACGGCAATATCTGCTGCAGATAAGCGTCATCCTGCAGCAGGCCATGCACCAGTGGCAGTGGAATCGCACCGGCATCAAGCAGGGCATTCAGGTATTTATCCTGCACCGTATGAGAGGGGTGGCCCTTCACCGGCTGGCAGCACATGATGATACCGACCACGGGTCTGTTTGCATGATCAACCATAGTATTCCCTCCTTGCTCCATGCCGCACAACCAGGCCCGGCGATCGGCTAACGTATCTGGTACAGCAGGCAGTAAACACCGTCAGATCTAACATAACCGATATTCAAAAAACGAGAGAGCTCAAGCACTATTTCAATATCGTGTAGCAGGGGAAGACAAGGCGAAGACCGTCAAACAGGATAATGAGTAAAACTTGATCCAGATCAATTATCAGCCGCCATCAATTGATAATAATTATCACTCACTTTAGTATTACTTCTCAATTTACTCCACAGGACATCATGATGACATCCCGTTCACTATCTTTGTTTGCTGCTCTTTCCTTTCTGCTGCTGCCCAATGCGCAGGCTGAGAGCCGCCCGGGCCATTACAAGGGGCACCCTGCGGACACCTTGCAACAGGCTGTGACCAATTTTTCCGAATACAACGACAAGCTGGCCACATTGCTGGCCGGAGACTTGACACCCGCGACCCTGAGCGAGGTGCACCAGCTTACCTACACCCTGGAAAACGCCTTGCAGAAAATAAATGAAGAGGCCTCAGACCTGACGGATATTCTGGAAGAAGTACACCTTGCCTCCGAATCCAACCAGCCGGCAGTAGTCAAGGAGCGAGGGGAAGCTTATCTGGAGGTGTCCCGCACTCTGATTCCCTAACCCAAAAAGGCCTCTGGTGATCTCATGTTTCTCCCATGCAAAACACGAGATCACCGAATGCTCATGA
>JBFGZI010000244.1:0-3967 GCA_041586855.1 Oceanisphaera sp.
CTGCGCTTCGAACTGAAAGGGCTCAGCTCGTTCGGTACCGGCAGCGGCGAATTTTCTCCGGGCACCAGCCTGTTGCCTTATTATCGTCCCTTTAATCTCAATAACTGATTTTCATTGCGCACAGGATTTGTCATGAATAATAGATGTAAACAACTGCTGATTGCCGCTGGTCTGGGCCTGCTCTCGGCCACCAGCCAGGCGGCAGAGTTGCTGGATAAAGTCGTTGCCGTCGTCAACCAGGATGTGGTGCTGGAAAGCCAGCTTGCAGGCCTGGTCAATCAGGTAAAACAAAGTGCCGCCGTCGCCGGGCAACCGCTGCCGGATGAACAGCCACTGCGTCGGCAGGCGCTGGACAGGCTGGTACTCGAAAGCCTGCAGCGACAACTGGCCGAACGTCTGGGATTGCGCATCACAGATACCCAGCTGGAGCAGGCCATCACCAACATAGCTCGCAGCGAAGGCAAGACACCCGAGCAATTGCGCGCCGGCATCAAGGCCGAGGGTCTGACCTACGCCCAGTTTCGCGAACAGGTGCGTAACGAAATTCTGCTGAGCGAACTGGCGCGTAATCAGGTGCGCCGCCGCATCAACATTTCCGATCAGGAAGTCAAGCAGGTGGTGCAGATGATCAAGGAGCAGGGCCGGAACCAGACCCGCTACCGGGTCGGGAATATACTGCTGCCACTGCCAACCAGCCCCGACACCAAACAGCTGCGTCAGGCAAGCCGCCAGGCGGAAAAACTGCTCAAGCAACTGAAACAGGGGGCCGATTTCCGCAAGCTCGCCATTGCCCATAGCGCCGGTCCCAAGGCGCTGGAAGGCGGTGACTGGGGCATGCTCGGCATCAACGAAATGCCCTCCCTGTTCAGCGAAGCCGTGAAGAATCAGCGCAAGGGTGATATCATCGGCCCTATTCGCTCCGGTGCCGGCCTGCATATTCTCACTGTGTTTGATACCCAAGGCAGCACGGCCAACACCGTACAGGCGGTAGAAGTCAGAGCCCGTCACATTCTGCTCAAGCCCTCCATCATCATGAGTGAAGAGAAAGCCCAGTCCAGGCTGGCCGGCTTTGCCCGCTCCATTCGCGCCGGTGAGACCAGCATGGCCCAGCTGGCGGAGCAGTTCTCCGAAGATCCGGGCTCGGCCATCAATGGCGGGGACCTGGGCTGGGCGGCCCCGGAAATGTATGTCAGCAGCTTTCGTGACACCGTCAACCAACTCGACGTGGGTCAGCTCAGTGAGCCGTTTCGCTCGGAGCATGGCTGGCACCTGGTGCAGCTGGAGGACAAGCGTGTGATGGATGCCACCGAGCAGGCCACCGAGCAAAGAGCCTATCAGCTTATTTTCAACCGTCGCTTTACCGAAGAAGTGCAGACCTGGCTGGACGAGCTGAGGGATGAAGCCTATATCCGTATTGTCGACACTAACTTATCGAACGGTGAACTGTGATTTGTCAACGTATCGCAATAACGCCCGGTGAGCCCGCCGGCATCGGCCCCGAGCTGATGCTGGCCCTCGCCGCGCAAGACTGGCCGGCAGAGCTGGTGGTAATCGCCGATCCGGAGCTGATCCAGAGCCGGGCGGATGCCCTGGGCAAACAACTGACCCTGCAACCCTACCGGCCCGAACTGCCACCTCAACCCCAACGGGCAGGCACCCTGACCATAGCACCGGTCAAGCTGGCCAGGCCTGCCACGCCCGGTGTGCTCGACGAAGCCAACGGTCTCTATGTACTGGAAACCCTGAAGCGCGCCTCCGATGGCAACATGAACGGCGAGTTTGCCGCCGTGGTGACCGGTCCGGTACACAAGGGCATTATCAACAAGGCAGGGGTCTCGTTCAGCGGCCATACCGAATTTTTTGCCCAAGAGGCCAATGTGCCGGACGTGGTGATGTTGCTGGCAACGCCTGGACTGCGCGTCGCTCAGGTGACCACTCACATTCCGCTGGCCTATGTAGCCAAAGCCATTACCGAAGAACGGCTCAGCAAAATTATTCGTATTCTGCACGCCGAGCTGAAGGCAAAGTTTGCCCTGCCCAGCCCGCGTATCTACGTCTGTGGGCTTAATCCCCACGCCGGCGAAGATGGTCATCTGGGACGAGAAGAGCTGGATATCATTATTCCTACCCTCGATACGCTCAGAGCCGAGGGTATGGATCTGGTGGGACCCCTGTCGTCCGATACGGTATTCCAGCAAAAATACATGCAGGACGCGGATGCCTTCCTGGCCATGTATCATGACCAGGGATTACCGGTACTGAAATATATCGGCTTCGGCCAGGCAGTCAACATCACCCTGGGGCTGCCCTTTATCCGCACCTCAGTGGATCATGGCACCGCCCTGGAACTGGCCGGAACCAATAAAATCGATGCGGGCAGCATGCTGTGCGCGCTTAATCAAGCCATTGAAATGATAGAAAAACGCGATGAATAGTAAGGTTCACCAGGGTCATAAGGCCCGTAAACGTTTTGGGCAGAATTTCCTGCACGATGACTACATCATTGACCAGATAGTCGATGCTATTCATCCCAGCGATGATTTTACCATGGTCGAAATCGGCCCCGGTCTTGGCGCCCTCACCGGCCCTGTCTGTGACCGCATCAAGCGCCTCAACGTGGTAGAGCTGGATCGGGATCTGGCCGCCCGACTGGCCGAGCATCCTTTCCTCAAGGACAAGCTCAATATCCACCAGGCCGACGCCATGAAGTTTGACTTCACTCAGCTGCAGGAGCCGGGCAAGAAACTGAAAATCTTCGGTAACCTGCCCTATAACATCTCCACCCAGCTGATGTTTCACCTGTTCGAGTTTGCCGCTCATGTGGAAGACATGCATTTCATGCTGCAGAAAGAAGTGGTCAACCGGCTGGCCGCCGGCCCCGGCAGCAAGGCCTATGGTCGACTGAGCGTCATGGCCCAGTATTATTGCCAGGTGGTACCGGTACTGGAAGTAGGGCCCGACGCCTTCCGTCCGGCACCCAAGGTGGACTCGGCGGTGGTCAAGCTGTTGCCTTACGAGATACCGCCTCATCCGGCACAGGATATTGGCTGCCTGTCTCGCGTGGCCGCCGATGCCTTCGGCAAACGTCGCAAGACCATTCGCAACAGCCTGAGTCATCTGTTCAACGTCGATCAGCTCACCGCACTGGGGCTGGATCCGACCGCCCGGCCCGAACAGCTATCTCTGGTGCAGTACGTGACCCTGGCCAACGCCCTGGCCCAACGCAAGGAGTAAGCATGACCCCCGGCGCGATTCATATTACCGCACAACCCCGTTATCTGGCCGACCGCTCCGCTCCCGATGAGGAGCATTATGTATTTGCCTACACCATTACCATTCGTAACCGTGGTGATGAAAGAGTCAGACTGATCAGCCGTCGCTGGGTGATCACCGATGCCAACGGCAAGATGATTGAAGTGGAAGGCAGTGGCGTCGTGGGTGAGCAACCGAATATAGCGCCGGGTGAAGAATATAGCTACACCAGTGGCGTCAGCCTGGAAACCCCGGTTGGCGTCATGGAAGGCAGCTATACCATGACCCGGGAAGACGGTCGCGAGTTTCAGGCGCCGATCGACGCCTTTCGTCTCGCCCTGCCCAACCTGATCAACTGATGGCCACCTATCTGATTGGCGATCTGCAGGGTTGCCTGACAGAGCTGAATCAACTGCTGGCCGAAGTGTCCTTCAATCCCTCCCGTGATCAACTCTGGCTCACCGGCGATCTGGTCGCTCGCGGGCCGGACTCTCTGGGCTGTTTGCGTCGGGTCATCGCCCTCGGCGATGCCGCTACCACAGTGCTGGGTAATCACGATCTGCACCTGCTGGCGGTGGCTCACGGTATCCGTAGGCCCAAGGCCGCCGACAAGGTCGACGAAATACTGCAGGCTACGGACAGAGCCGATCTGTTGTACTGGCTGCGCCACCGTCCGCTGCTGGCCGAGCATGAACAACATGGCTTTGCCATGAGC
>JBFGZI010000245.1:0-3953 GCA_041586855.1 Oceanisphaera sp.
AAATAGCTGATATGTCTGCCTTGCTCCCGAGCCCGGCGAATCGCCACGTCCATCTCCGGACGAGTATAGCGGTGAAAGCTGTCGCCTTCGAGCATGGCGGCCTTGACCCCGAGCTGGGCGAACATGGACTGGAATACCTCGGTAGAGGTCGAGGTGCCGGCACCCGAGGAGCCGGTCACCGCTATAATGGGGTGCTTGGCAGACATAAAAAACCCTGAAAATGATTAAACGGTGAATGTTTATACGCAGAGGGCCGGGGGCAGGTCAAGGTTTGTCACGGAACCGGTCCGCCGGAACTATGTGAACGCTCTCGTGCAGTTCACTATACACTATGACGGCCTCTCCACACTTAAGTTGTTGTTTAACCTGTATAACTTTTTCACTTAACGATATGTCCTGCTCACCGTATTCGGTGCCTTCCTGCAGCACAAATTGTTCGATCAGGTTATTGAGCGTGTCTTCGCCCAATTCGGTAAATGGAATAATCATTCTTTCTCCTGATAAGGGGGCCGTAGTTCTTCCAGCCACTGTTTTTCCAGCCACTGGGGAACCCGTTGTTCCAGCCAGTAGCGGGGACGCCAGGGCTGGCCATGCATAAAGCCGACATGGCCACCGGTGCGGCTCAGTTCATAGGTGATCGCCGGCGACAGCTCGCTGGCGTCCGGGATCACCGCATCGTTCATGAAGGGGTCGTCGGCGGCGTGGATCACCAGCGTCGGGGTGTTGATGCCCGAGAGTTTATAAAGACCGGAGCAGCGTCGATAATAATCCTCGGCGTCGTTAAAACCGTGTATCGGCGCCGTGATCTGGTCATCGAACTCGCGCAGACTGTGGATCCGGGCGAGATTGCCCTGCCATCGATGATGCGGATGACGCCGTAGTCGTTGCTGCCAGTTGAACTTCATCCGCTTGAGCAGGTAACGCTGATAGAAGCGGGAAAAGCCCGAGTTGATACGATCGGCGCAGGCCGACAGCTGCAGCGGGGCCGAAATGACCACGGCGGCGCACAAGGGATGACACTTGTGCTCGGCCAGATAGTTGATCAGCATGTTGCCGCCGAGGGAATAGCCGATGGCCGCCATGGGCCGTTCCGGATAGCGCTGGCGTAGCAGTTCCAGCACATAATGAGGATCTTCGATGGCGCCGGAATGATAGGCCTGCAGGTATCGGTTGGGCTCGCCGCTGCAACCGCGAAAATGCATCAGCACCGGCTGCCAGCCCCGAGCATGCAGCGCCGCCATCATGCCCCTGACATAATGGGACTCAACACAGCCTTCCAGACCATGAAACAGCAGCACCAGCGGCCGTTGTTCATCCAGTACCGGCAGCGCCCAGGCCAGATCAACAAAGTCCCCGTCCGGCAGCTCCAGGCGTTCGCGACGGGTGTCAATACGCGTGCGATGCAGGTACTTGGCCATAATGGTCTGCACATGGGGATTGCGGGCCCACCAGGGAGAATGGAATCGGCTGGGGTGAATCATAGCTTCCTGTTGTTACACTGAGGTGGGCACGCCACCGGGGCGGTATTGATGTTGATAGAACCATCAATCGATAAAACCATGAGGCGATAAAATACTGGGCGCCGAGCAGAAAATCGAGTAAAACAAGGTTCTTCACCGCTATTTGACCAGTACATCATGGATCTCGCCCTGCTTGGCTCTGCCGCCGGCTTTGCCCTCGCTGCCTGCGGTACGCCGGGGCCCAACAACATGTTGCTCACCAGCTCCGGTACCCGGTTCGGCTACGGCCCTACCCTCAGGCTGCTGCTGGGCATTATGCTCGGCCTGCAGCTGCTGATGCTGTTCACCGCCCTGGGGCTGGGGCAGCTGTTTCTGCTGTGGCCGGCCCTGCAATGGGTGCTCAAAATCCTCGGCAGCGGCTATCTGTTGTGGCTGGCCTGGAAGATTGGCCGCGCCAACCCGCCCGTTGCCGGCGACAGCGAGCCGGGCATGGGCTGGCAACAAGGTGCCCTGTTTCAGTTTCTCAATCCCAAATCCTGGTTGATGGCGGTGTCGGCGATCAGCGGCTTTACCCTGGCCGGCGATCAATACTGGTGGTCAGCGGCCGGGGTGCTGGCGATATTTCTGTTGTTCGGCATCATCACCGGCCATGTCTGGGCGCTGTTCGGCATTCATCTGCGGCGCTGGCTGAAAACGCCCCGGGACTGGCGGCGTTTTAATCTTTCGATGGCCCTGTTGACCGCAGCCAGTGTGCTGATGATCTGGCGTTAAGTCGTTTTTACGCATTATCCTTAGAGTTTGTCGCCAAAGGGTGTAAAATCTGGGCGTTTTTTGCCCCAGGACCCCAATATTGTCATGGTTTCAGACACAGATTTGTTTAAAGACATTCGTCCCTACCGGGATGACGAAGTCGCCGGCGCCATTCAGCGGCTGATCCGCGACGATGAATTTATCGGCGCCATCGCCAAATACCGTTTTTCCACCCTGACCGGTATCGGTGGCCCCTTCATCAAGGCGTTGATCCGCCTGTATCTGAGCTGGCGCTGGCGCAAGCTCGACAGTATCCGCCAGATCCAGCTGGAAGTGGCGGGCTACATGGAAAAGATGATCGCGCGCACCACTACCGAGGTCAGTTATTCCGGCCTGGATCAGCTTGATCCCAACGAAGGATACCTGTTTATTTCCAACCACCGAGATATAGCGCTGGACCCGGCCTTCGTCAACTGGGGCCTGCACACCAACGGGCTGGACACGGTGCGTATCGCCATCGGCGATAATCTGCTGCGCAAGCCCTGTGCCGCCGAGTTGATGAGGCTGAACAAGAGTTTTATCGTCAAGCGTTCGGCCAAGGGCCCGCGGGAAATGATGAAGGCGTTCAGCGAACTCTCGGCCTATCTGCGCCATTCGCTCGACGACGGCCATTCCATCTGGATTGCCCAGAAGGAAGGGCGTGCCAAAGACGGCAACGATAAAACCGATCCGGCCATCCTCAAGATGTTCTACATGGAAGGCAAACGGCAGAAAATCCCCTTCGGCGACTACATCAAGGGCCTGAACCTGGTGCCGGTGTCCATCTCTTACGAATACGATCCCGGCGATCTGGCCAAGGCCCGCGAGCTCTATGCCAAGGCGACTCATGGCTCCTATGAGAAAAGCGAGTTCGAAGACGTTCAGAGCATAGTGCAGGGCATTGTCGGTCAGAAGGGACGGGTACACGTGAGCTTTGGTCAGCCTGTGCGTGGCGACTTCGACAATGCGGATCAGCTGGCGGCGGCCATCGATCGGCAGATTCATGCCAACTATCACCTTTTTCCCAGCAACCTGCTGGCCGCCGGGCAGACCGCCCAGGTGGACTCGTCGGCCGCCGAGCTGTTCGAGCAGCACATGGCCCGGATCCCGGCCGAACTGCGAGAGCTGGTGTTGTCTATGTACGCCCGCCCGGTGCTGAACAAGGGCCAGTAATCTGCGTATTAGTAAACCGCGGTATTGAAAAAGCCGGTAAGGTTGTCATATTGACGACTTTACCGGCTTTTTTGTTGGCAATGATGTGGTAAAGAAGCAATAGGGCTACCTCCTTCGACACGCCACGGATAATGACACTCACCGTTTCAG
Source organism: Oceanisphaera sp. (assembly GCA_041586855.1). Classification (GTDB taxonomy): domain Bacteria; phylum Pseudomonadota; class Gammaproteobacteria; order Enterobacterales; family Aeromonadaceae; genus Oceanimonas. The sequence continues at coordinate 3,573 of JBFGZI010000245.1, forward strand.
CCTGCTGCGAACATTCACTGGATGTTCGGTCAGGCTGAAACCGTTCGTCACGGCGAGACAAGCTCGCCCCATGTAAGCTCGGAAATGCCATCCCTGGCATTTCACGGTCGTGGGAGGCCATCTCTGTTGCCTCTATCCCTGACATCTGCGGTGGCTGTAATTCCTAAATTCCGCGCTCTGAGCTGTTGTTGGAGCACTGACAGGCGATGCACGAGCTTAATGGAGGGCAAAGGGATCTGCTCAGCCGACCATCTGATACCAATCTGAATAAAGATCTGATCTTTCTCAAGCCCGAATTCAGAGGCAACACAGCCGTCTCCCACGACACGCTACGAGTACATCCATGTAAAGCTCGGACATGCCATCCCTGGCATGTCACGG
>JBFGZI010000246.1:0-3952 GCA_041586855.1 Oceanisphaera sp.
CCACTCCCGGCATGCCTTCCTTGACGTGCAGGCGCGCAAATACCATGACACACAACCAGAATGACAACATCAGCAGCAGCAGGTTGTGATAATAGCTATAGAGAAACAGCTGGGTCAGCAAGCCCAGCGCGCAGCCGAGCAGGGTTCCCATGCAGCGCTGACGACCCGACTGCACTGCCCCGACAAAACTCATGGGGAACAGCACCAGCACAGTTGCCGTCTGAGCCGAAAGCGAGTCCACCAGATCGAACGTCTGAAACACCACAAAACTGAGCGTAGCCACTATGGCTCCCAGCAGCGCCTGATGGCGAACAAGATTGTCGCTCTTGGCCGGCAGCGCCCGTACCACCGGCGGCTCACGAGCAGGGAATATCCCGTAGGCGATATAGGCCAGCGCCACCGATAACACGGAGGCGGTGATATTACTCATCGCCATGTCGGCCAGGTCGAAATGCGCGTAGCTGGAAAAATGCAGCATGATGCTGAGGCTGACGCAACCCGAGGCACCAAACAGCAGCAGCGGTCCCCTGGCCATCAGCAGGAAGCGCCACAAAAACAAACAGAACACCACCACCGTAAAGGCGGGGGGCCAATGATTGAGCAGGCCGGGCAGCACCATGATCTCGAGGGAAGTCAGCAGCGACGAACCGATAAACTGCAGGCTGACGAAGCGATTCAGCACCGGCACCATGCCCAGCAACAACATGGGGTAGACGGTGAAGAAGACCCCGAAGTTCCAGTTCATCATCTTGGCAATCAGCATACCGGCGGCACTGCCGAAGGCGATACGCAGACAAGTGCGCAGCCGATCCGGAGTCAATTCCATGGTTTATTCCTCAGTACAGGTAACGCAACAGGCTGACCACGCGAGCCTGCATGGCAGCCATACCATGCAGCACCGGGTTGTCGACCGGATACAGCTGCACCGTGGCCTTGGCGCCGGTGGCCAGCGGCGGCCACTCTTCATCCAGCGTGATATGGGTGCGTAGACGCTGGGCGTCCCGCACCCAGCGATCGGAATTGACCGGCTGGGCCAGCAGCCCGTCGGCCGCCTGTTGCCCCTCTCTTACCCCGCTGTCGATGCTCGTGACGTGACCGGCAAAGACCTGCCCCGGCAGGGCATCGAAGATAACCTCGACCGGGGTGCCGGATTGCACATGACGCAGGCTCTTCTCGCGCAAGTCCGCACTCACCCAGGCCTGATCCGAAATCAGCGCCATCAGCGGCTGACCGGCGCTCGCATGCTGCCCCTGGCGCAACTGCAGGTTGCCGATGCGGCCGCGACTTTCCGCCTGGACCCGGGTGCGGGCCAGCTCGAGCCGGGCCTGGCGCAAGGCCACCTCGGCCTGTTCGACCGCAATACCCGACGCCATCAGCCCCTGCTCGACCTCCTGCCGGCGGGCGTTGGCCACGATGAGGGCATCACGGGCCAGACTGGTGCTGGTGTTGGCCTGCTCCAGCTGTTGCTGCGACATATGGCCCTGACGATGCAAACGGGCTATCCGGGCCGTCTCCCGCTCCTGTTCATTCACCTGCAGTCGGGCCTTGTGAGCCTCGGCCTTGACTTCCTCCAGGCCGGATTGCGCTCTTTGTTGTGCAACTCTCGCCTGATTCAATGCCAGCTCGGCCCGCTGTACCGCCAGCCGGTAATCGCTGTCGTCCAGCTCAAACAGCAGCTGCCCCGGCTCCACTAACTGATTATTGGTGACATGCACCCGGCTGACCTGACCGGACACCCGGGCCGATACCGGCACCACATAGCGCTGAATGCGGGCTTCCGGGGTCATCGGCATATAGTTATCGGCGATGACGAAATAGACAAAAAGCAGAAAAAAGGCGCTCAGCGCCACTTTGATCCAGCGACTGAAACTCTGTTCTGGCGTCATTGGTACCTCACTGGGGAATGATTATTTGTGTTTGCAAAGCTGGTGCAGGTTTTGACTGATATGCTCCGCCACCCGACTGAATTCGTTAATTTCCTGTTCGCTCAACCCTGCCAGCACCTGATTGCGGCTATCGTCCAGAATCGTATCCATCTCGGACATCAGTGAACTCGCTTGTGCGGTCAGATGAACCGTCTTGCCACGCCTGTCGTTGGCACTGGGCCGGCGCTCCACCAGGCCGAGCTGCTCCAGCCCGTCCAGGGTGCGCACCAGCGAGGGGCTCTCTACCCCCACCCGGCGTGCCAGTTGATGCTGCTGAATGCCATCTTCATACTTTAGATGACTCAGGGTAACCCAGCGGCTTTGCGTCAGCCCCAGCGGTTTGAGTCGCTCGTCGTTGAACCAGCGCCACTGCCGGACCAGACAGGCCAGAGAGATTCCCAGGGTTTTCATCGCCACCTCCTAATTAGTTAGCATGCTAATTATGCTCTTGCTAACGATGTTACTCAAATCCCTCACTGCATCATTCAAACCCTTTGCGCCTCTAAAAACCGGCAAGTTTCTTGCATTATTCCAATACCAGTACCGGCACCAAGGCGGGGCACGCCACGCCAACAGCGCCCCGAACGGCAAGAAGGCCGAATTCGGGTTAGAATGCATGCACCATAGTGGTGCAAACACAGACGAGAGGACAAAAGGGTGTCGGGATCCCAGCCAGACGTACAAGCGATTATCGATAACCTGCTCACGGCGGTACTGGTGGTAGACGCCGAGCTGCAGGTGCTGTTTGCCAATACCGCCGCCGAACAGTTGCTGCCCCTGAGCAAACGCAGGCTGCAGGCGATGCCGCTTAACCTGGCGGAAGAAGATATTTCACTGGATATGGCCCGCATCAGACACTGCATCTACACCGAACAGGGTTTTACCGACAGCGAGGTGCAGCTGGTGATCGACGGCGTGCCGCGCTGGGTCGAGGTCAGCGTCACTCCCCTGCCCGCGTCTTTATCCTCACCTGAGCCGGAGCAGACCCGGGCGCTGATCGAACTCAGGCTTATCGACCAGCAGAAGAAAATCAGCCAGGAACTGCAGCAGCGCACTCAGCAACAGGCAGCCCGGGAACTGGTGCGCGGCCTGGCCCACGAAATCAAGAATCCACTGGGTGGTCTGCGCGGCGCCGCCCAGTTGCTGGAGCGAGAACTCCCCCGGGAAGAGCTGAAGGAATTCACCCAGTTAATCATCGCCCAGGCGGACAGACTGCGTAATCTGGTGGACCGGTTGCTGGGCCCCCAGCGCCCCGGCCAGCGCCAGGTCACCAACCTGCATTCGGTACTGGAACAGGTGCGCCGGCTGGTGGCAATGGAAATTCCGCCCGGCATTACTCTCGACCGGGATTACGACCCCAGTATTCCCGACTTCGAGATGGATCCGGAGCAGCTGCAGCAGGCCCTGCTCAACATAGTGCGCAACGCCACCGAGGCACTGGGCGACCGCGGCCATATCCAGATCAGGACCCGCACCTCCTTTCAGGTCATGCTGCAGGGCCGCCGTTACCGGCTGGCCGCCGAGATCCGTATTATCGACGACGGCCCCGGCATTCCCGAATCTCTGCGCGATACCCTGTTCTATCCCATGGTGACCGGGCGCGAAGGCGGCACCGGCCTGGGGCTGTCTATCGCCCAGGATCTGATCCATCAGCATCAGGGCCGTATCGAAACCCAGAGCCGCCCCGGGCGCACCGAATTTATTATCTATCTGCCGTTACGCCGCTAGGAGAACCTTATGACCGAACAGGTATGGATTGTCGATGACGACAGCTCGATTCGCTGGGTACTGGAGCGAGCCCTGGGTCAGGCCGGCTTCGACTGCCAGAGCTTCGCCGACGGCGAAAGCGTACTGGCTGCGCTATCCCGGCACCCGCCCAGCGTGGTGGTGTCCGATATTCGCATGGGCGGCATGGATGGCCTGACCCTGCTGGGCGCCATTCACGAACAGGTTCCCCAGTTGCCGGTGATCATCATGACCGCCCACTCGGATCTGGACAGCGCCGTCAGTGCCTACCGACACGGCGC
>JBFGZI010000247.1:0-3925 GCA_041586855.1 Oceanisphaera sp.
GCCGGGATGGGGTCTCCCGGGGGGGCCGTGTTTTACAGAGCAAGAGAAACAGCAACGCCAGTATGGTGAAGCCCCCCAGCAGGTGTCCCATCACCACGAAAGGCAACAGGTTCAGGGTCACCGTCAGCATGCCGAGAGTCGCCTGACCACACACCAGCGCCAGCAGCCCCCAGGCAAAGCCACGATAGGCTCGTTGAGATGAACGCAACGACCAGAGCGCCATCAGCAATATGATGCAACCCAGGGTGCCTGCCGCATAGCGATGCATCATCTCGTTGCGGGCCTTGCTCATCTCCAGCGGATTATCGGGAAAACGCAGCGCCGCCGTGGCATGGTCCTGGGCCGATCCGGGCACATAGTTGAAACCATAACAGCCGGGCCAGTCGGGGCAGCCCAGACCCGCATCGGTCAGCCGGGTATAGGCACCCAGCACCACCACCACCAGGGTCAGCCCAAAGGCAAAGAGGCAAAGTCGACGCATGGCTTTCTCCTGTTTGTCCGGCATTATTCTGTTCGGTATTAGCCGGCGCGGGAAAACTTGAGCAGACGACGCAAGTCATCGAGTAGGGCCTTGCCGGTCAGCCGGTCACTGTCCTCATCGCCACTCAGCGGATAACGCATGATCAGAAGACCCGGCGGATCGGCAATATAGACAAAGCCCGCCTCCAGCCCGGTACTGGCCGGCAGCCGCAGCACCGACACCCGGCTGCTGTCTCGTCCCAGGGCGAGGTCGATGTTATTCAGCAAGGGTTCAGCCAGCACACAGGACTCGCATTCCGGAGTAACCGGCAAGACCAGTCGCCACTGGCTATCCTCGGCGATATGCCCCTGCACCCATTCACCGTGGCCGTTCACACCGGGGGTGAACCAGCCCTGTGACAGGGTCAACCAGGCCAGGGCCACCGGCAGCAGAAAGACACTCAGCAAGGCCAGCATCGTTTTACGGGTTTTATGGGCTTTATGCTTCATCTCGCCTCCGATACCACCATACTGCGGCGACCCACACTGCCAGCGTCATGGCAAACCACTGCACCGCATAGCCGATATGCCGCTCCGGTCCCATCACCACCGGCTGCCAATCATCTTTTTCAACACCAAGTTTCAGCACGAAGGGCAGCGCCTGCTGGCCCCATATTTTCTCTATCCGGGCTTGTTCCAGGCCGGACACGCGACGCAGCCGAGGTTCGAAAGGCACCTCGCCCAGAGACAGTGGAGGAACATAGGAACGGATGATATTGCCGGACAACTGCACAACGCCCTCCGGCGAGGGCACCTGTGGCAGCTTGCGCCGATCCGGATCGGCCGGCCACCAGCCCGTATCCACTGCCAGCAGACCATATCGGGTTTGCAGTGGCCGGATCAGCCGATAGCCCGCCCGGCCTGACTCTATCTGATTATCGAGAAAGAGATCGCCACCGGCCAGGTAAACACCGCTCACCTCCAGCCGGTAGCCGAAGGGAATCTGCATGCTTAGGGCTTCATTCAACGCCAGACTGATATCGCGACGTTGCTGCCACTCCTGCAGCAGCAGTCGCTTCTCGTCGGCTCGGGACAGCTGCCATACCCCCATGGTGATCATCAGCAGAGTCATCACCCCGGTCAGCACCAGCAGCCCCCCACTTTTTCCTATACTCAACATCCAGTCTCTCCAGGAAAACGCCCATGCTGCTCAAACTACTGATTGTATTGCTGCTATTTTGCATGATCGGCAACCTGCTGCTGGGCCTGAAGGCCATGCTCTCTCAGCAAGATCCTGTGCTGATGAGTCGCTACATAGGCCGCCGTCTGTTATTTGCCGTACTCATAATGCTGCTGTTGATAGTGGCGCTGGCTACCGGCCTGCTGGTGCCCAACGCCATCCCCGGGTAAGGCTCTAATTGAGCCTCTATAGAATATAGACAAAGACGAACAGACAGAGCCAGACCACATCGACAAAGTGCCAGTACCAGCTGCTGGCCTGAAAGCCGAAATGCTGGGCCGGGGTAAAGTGCCCCTTGCGCACCCGCAACCACATGATGAACAGCATCAGGGTACCCAGGGTGACGTGGGCACCATGAAAGCCGGTGAGCAGAAAGAAGGTATTACCGTAGATGCCGGAGTCCAGCCGCAGCCCCAGTTCTTCATAGGCATGCACGTATTCCCACACCTGCAGCGTCAGAAAGGTCAGACCCAACAGCACGGTAAGGCCCAGCCATTGCTTGATACGAGGGCGTCGCTCCTGCAACAGGGCCAGATGAGCCAGATGCGCGGTCACCGACGAGGTCAGCAGAATAACGGTGTTGATCAACGGCAAACCAAACCAGCCCATGGCGGTGGTTTCGATACCGCCCGGGGTCTGCAACAGGGGCCAGCTGGCGGTAAAGTCGGGCCACAAGACGGCGTTGGTCATGGCGTTGTTGCCGGCCCCGCCCAACCAGGGAACGGCCAGGATGCGCGCATAAAACAGAGCACCGAAGAAGGCACCGAAGAACATCACCTCGGAGAAGATGAACCAGCTCATGCCCTGACGAAAGGATCTGTCCATCTGATCGCTGTAGAGCCCGGCGTGCGACTCGTTAATCACGTTGCCGAACCAGCCGAACAGCATCACCGTCATCACCAGGGTACCGGCGGCAAAGACCAGGGGGCCCGTGATGCCGGCAATCCCCGCAGCCCAGAGGCCGGCACCCGACGCCAGCAAAAACAATCCCAGGGCGCCCACTATCGGCCAGGGACTCTGGGCCGGTACATAATATTGCTGAGTCTTGACCGCCATGCTTGCCTCCTTGAGCTCAGCTGCGTGTAGCAAGCTGCTCGCTGATGTCGTACAGGGTGTAGGACAGGGTGAATACTTCTATGTCCGCTGGCAGTGCCTGATCCACATAGAAACGCATCGGCATCACCGCCTCCTCCCCCGCCGCTATGGGTTGCTCCTGAAAACAGAAGCATTCTGTTTTGCGCAGGTAGCCTGCCGCCAGCCCCGGTGATACCGAGGGAATGGCCCTCAGCACCCGGGCATCGGCTCCGGGATTATTGACGGTGAAGTCCACCTGATGCATCTCGCCCGGTCGCACCTGCAAGCGGCGCACCGAGGGAGTGAAGTCTCCCCGCAGCCCATTGCTCTGATAGGTCACGAACTCCACCGTGACCAGCCGCTGTTCGTCTACCTCCCGGGATTCGGCCACCGCACTGGTGGCGGTTTTGCCGTTCAGCCCCGTGATATCGCAGAAGACGTCATAGAGCGGCACCAGCAAAAAGCCGAAGCCGAACATGGCCACCGCCAGCAGGCCGAGCCTGGCTGCTATCTTGTTACCGTGAGCCATTGCCTTCTATCTCCGGTGGCGTGCTGAAGGTGTGGTAGGGTGCCGGTGACGGCACCGTCCATTCCAACCCGTGGCCTCCTTCCCAGGGGCTGGCCGGGGCTTTTTCTCCGCCGCGGATGCACTTGATCAGCACCACCACGAAAATCAGTTGGGACAGGCCGAAGGCAAAACCGCCGATACTGACCAGGGCGTTGATGTCGGCGAACTGCAGCGAATAGTCGGGAATACGCCGGGGCATACCGCCCAACCCCAGAAAGTGCATGGGGAAGAACAGCACATTGACCGAAATCACCGAACACCAGAAGTGCCACTTGGCCAGCCGTTCATTGAACATGTGACCGGTCCATTTGGGCAGCCAGTAGTACACCGCCGCCAGCACCGAGAAGATGGCGCCGGTCACCAGCACATAGTGGAAGTGAGCCACCACGAAATAGGTGTCGTGGTACTGGAAGTCGGCCGGGGTAATGGCCAGCATCAGGCCACTGAAGCCGCCGATACTGAACAGCACGATAAAGGCGATGGCGAACAGCATGGGCACTTCGAAGCTGAGCGAGCCCCGCCACATGGTGGCCACCCAGTTGAACACCTTGACCCCGGTGGGCACCGAAATCAGCATGGTGCAA